>DFWB01000270.1 GCA_002380675.1 Akkermansiaceae bacterium UBA4145 | reverse complement strand
TCAGTCACGGGCCTCTACTATTCCGCACCCCGGTCTCCGTTGAAAGAGGCCATCATTGCCCTCAATGGAGAGGAGCGTGGCCTCGTTAACAACGTCTGCGCGCTCTCTGATGTAGCACCGGCCTACGCCCCCGATGATCAGGCATTAATCTCGGTTTCTGTGCTGGGCCTCCATCAGGGCACTCAGTTTGAGGCCGCAGTTCTTCGCGAACTTCAACAGTGGTTCGGAGAACAAGTTCAATTGTGGAAACACCTGCATACTGACCGGATCAGGCGTGCTCTGCCGGAGCAGAGTCCAGATCCGGACGCCGAGAAAAAAGACGCATTCCAGAGTCACGGTGGAGTCCTTATCTGTGGGGACCATTGCACCAGCGCCTCAATCGAGGGAGCACTGATCTCCGGCCTGCGCACGGCTGATTTCATCATCAAAGAAAATGCGACCTCAAAATGTCAATGAATCAAGCACCTGAAAGCGCCATCCGCACAAATCGCACCGGCCTTCAGCCAATCTCCCCCCAAGCTGCGGCAGAATCTGATTCATCGCAGGTTCGATCAGGATTTGAGTTTGACTCCCGTCGCCCACACTGACCCATGATCGCAGGAGTCGATGGATGCAGAGAAGGCTGGGTCGGAGTATGGCTCAACCAGTCTGGAGCAGTAGCTGGGACGACATCCTCTGCCTCTCTGGAGAAGGTTCTCCAAAGCATACCAGAACTGAAAATAGCCGGAATCGATATGCCAATTCAGCTCCTGGATGCCCCGACCAGGCTTGCAGATACTCAGGCAAGGCGAGCCCTCGGACCGGAACGCGGGAGAAGCGTTTTCCCGGCACTGCCACGGTTCACGATAGAAGAGAGGTGGCTCAATGCAGAGTTTAATGATGTGAACGCAACATGCCGGCAACTTTACGGGAGGGCATTCTCCCGGCAGAGCCTTCATCTCCGCGCGAAAATTGCAGAAGTGAATCGGATAGAGCGAGAGGGGTTTCCAGTGATTGAAGTCCACCCTGAGCTCTCTTTCACTGCGATGAACGCTGGCCGACCTCTCACCTTTTCAAAAAAAACGTGGGGTGGATTTCGTGAGCGGATTTCACTCCTCGAAGAGAGCGGCCTGCACCTGAGTGATCACCTTCTCTTGCCCGTCCGGCACCTTGCTCCCGATGACATCGTTGACGCCGCAGCAGCGGCGTGGTCCGCCTATCGTCACTCTTTTGGCGGTGCCATTTCCTACCCTCCAAGCGATCAGAATCTAAGGGAACCCCGAATCTGGGCATGACGCTTCTTACTGAAAAAAAATCTCACTGTGAGGCCGCCTGTTTTCTTCAAGCCTGAACATGACATCGAGAGTCCTCTAATCTGCAGGTCACTCAGGTCATGACGCTCGATCGATGGGCGCTTGAATCCCGTCCCTGTGGGTGATAGCCGCAGGCTTTCTGAAAAGCCATTAAGTCCCTTGCACTATTGCAAGGCAGGGCCATCTGTTACCCTGAAAGATTTTCCATGTGATTTTCCCTTGGGGATAGCGAACCTTTGAGAGCGTAGAGGCTCCTGAGTCAGCGCTCTACCCTGTCTCAAGAGCAAGCCTGATGACCCGTGACCTTTTCCCCCCAGATACGATCCAGTTTGCATCCACCCGCTCGGATGCTCTTCAGCAACTTCAGGAATTTGTCCCCTTCGCCGGGCGCTACTCACGCCACCGCAATCATGTATTGCCGGGACACAAGAACGTTTCTCGCCTTTCCCCTGCCATCAGGCATCGCCTCATTACGGAGGAGGAATGCTCTACCGCACCTTTAGAACGTTACGCACCTTCAACCATCGAGAAATTTACCCAGGAGGTCTATTGGCGCCGCTACTGGAAAGCGTGGCTTTCCCTGCGCCCACAGGTGTGGAGCAACTATCTCGATGATCTCCAATTGATCAACGACAGTCCCCGCTACGAAACGGCACGAGAAAGAGCTTCCCTGTGCCAATCTGCCAAAGGTCCGGTGGCCCTGATGAATCATTTCGCCAAGGAACTGCAGACCACAGGCTACTTGCACAATCATGCTCGTATGTGGTTCGCCGGCTGGTGGATTCATGTCGAGCGACTCCCATGGCAGCTTGGAGCCCACTTTTTCTTCAAGAATCTCCTCGATGCTGATCCAGCATCGAACACTCTGTCATGGAGGTGGGTCGCAGGCCTTCAGACCCCCGGGAAGACCTATCTGCCACGGCGGTCCAACATCGAAAAGTATATGAGTCCTGATCTCCTTGATACCCTGCAGGAGGGCCTTGAGATCCTTGAAACACCCACAGCAGCTCACCCCGGGGCTCAAGAGAGGGACCGAATCACGCACCCGAGCCCTGACCCAGAGACCCTGCCTGATAACCGGAATGCTGGCATCTGGGTTCACGAGGAAGATTTACTCCCCGAAGCCAGTCCCCTTTCCACTCTTAAGCCAAAGGCAGTATTGGTAAGTGGAAATTTCGAAGCCTGGGAAAAATTTGAATTCTGCGAACCCAAACGGAAATGGCTGATGGCCGCATTGGAAGATGCCTGTTTCCGCACAGAGAACCACTTCCGGGTTTCGCCCGAAATCGTGACCCAGACCCATCAACTTCAATCAATCACAAAATGGGCACGGCGGGAGAAACTCAGTCAAGTCGTAGCACTTCGCCCCCAGGTCGGACCTCTTGCTGATTTGATACCGAGCATCCGTCAGGATTTGGCCAGTCATGATGTCGAGCTTCTCCTTCTTGATCGAGCAACAGACCGGGCGGCTCGCTCCCTCGCTACGGGCAGCTTTTTTTCTTTCTGGAAAAAGTGCCAGAAAGAATTCCCTGAACTCTCCGCATAGCGTGTTCAGAACCCGCGATGTTCTCGCCATATGTCACGGCGCAAAGCAGAGCTTCCCTAGGCTGCCTGGGGCCCAGCGCTAAGATTGTCAAAGACCCTGTCCCGGAGTAAACGGGCTCGCTCTAGATCACCCGTTCCTAGCGAGAACCGAAGACGGCGCGAAAAGAGCCCCTGATGGACGGTGATCTGGCACCACCAAGTCCCATTGTTATTGGTAAGATGATGGTTCGGATGTGATTCCCTTTCCCTGCTTACGAGGTGCATTGCTGGCCTGATGTTTGAGTAGCTCATGATTCTGATTCTTCGTGGAGGAGAAGCACCCGGACTCGCGGTCCGAAAGGGCTGAACGAACACCTCTGAAAGCAGAAATGGGAGACCTTCGTTCAGCCCTTTCGAGGCCGCGCATCGTGCCAGCTGGCACAGGCACCTTGTCGTCTCCGCGACAGGTTGCCGGATTTCTCCACCTTACGGCTGAGGAACCACTCTGAATGCTGGAAAAACCCTGCACTAAGGCTCTTCCGGAAGCAAGACAGCAGCGCAACGAAAAGTGACATAGTGCCAGATGCCGCAGTTCCAGAATTATGAAATACGCCTACGAAAGCCCTTCCCTCGTCCTACCTTCGCAGGGGAAGATCCCGTTTGCGCTCTCCTTGATAATTCTTACCATACTTTCAGATATGAACCGATTCCTCGTCGTAATTCTCTCTCTGGCTTGCTCAACCCTCATGGGGGTCTCGAGCGCCGAGGAGGAAACAGATCGATCCACCGGAATCAATCTGGCGCAAGGACGCGAGTTCTGGTCTTTCCGGCCCCTGAAGTCGGTCAGCCTGCCTAAAGTGAAAGATGAGTCGTGGGGGCGTACACTCATCGATCTTTTCATTCTAGCAGAACTCGAAAAGAGTGCGCTGCGCCCAAACCCTGAGGCTTCCAGGCAAACGTTGCTCCGCCGGGCCATGTTTGGCCTGTGGGGTCTGCCGCCAGAGCCCTCTGAGATTGAGGCCTACCTCAACGATGAGTCCCCAGAAGCCTATGAAAAACTCGTCGACCGACTGCTCGACGGACCTCATTACGGTGAGCGCTGGGCACGGCATTGGTTAGATCTCGCACGCTTCGCTGAGAGCAACGGCTACGCCTTCGACAAAGACCGCGGAGAGGCCTACCACTTCCGCGACTTTGTCATCAAGGCTCTGAACGAAGACATGCCTTATGACCGCTTCGTTCGGCTGCAAATTGCGGGTGATCAGATCGAACCGGAAAGCTATATGGCGCAGGCTGCCACAGGATTCCTCGCAGCTGGCCCTTTCACATCCCAGCAGACTCAGAAAGAGAGAGAGCGGAGTCGCTACGAGCAACTCGATGATATCGTCCATACCATGGGCACCTCGATGCTTGGTCTGACCATCGGCTGTGCTCGATGTCACGACCACAAGTATGACCCTGTTCCCATCAGTGACTACTACCGGTTGGTCTCCTGTTTTTCCGAGACGGGTTTTCAGAATCATGCCCACGACCCGAACCCGGTCAGAACACGGGAGGAAAAGCAGAAGTTCGATGCAGCCCACGAAAAGCTAGTTGCCTCCCGGACGAAGTTCGAGCAGGAGGTTCTTCCCTCCCGGCTGACTGACTGGCTTGCAACCCGTGAGGAACCTGTGGAACCCGAGACTCTCAGCCCTTGGAGCCACATTGGCCCCTTTGGAGCCTCGGATTTTAAAAAGGCCTACCACGAAGCCTTTCCCCCGGAGAACAGCGTCAACCTCTCCGAAGTCTATGAAGATCGGAAGTGGGTGGCCCGCCCCGAATGGAAGGACGGAGCCATCCACAACACTCTCACGGGCGACAACAGCGCAAATTACCTGTTCCGCACCATCGAAGTCTCTTCGGCACGATCCCTTCCTGTCTCATTCGGCAGAGACGATGCCATCAAGGTGTGGTTGAATGGCGAGTCCATACTCGCAAAGGAAACTCAGGGCGGAGTCGCCAAAGATCAGGATAAACTCACCCTCGAGCTCAAGGCTGGATCCAATCAGCTGCTGGTAAAAATCATCAATGGAGGTGGCGGATCGGGATTCTACTTCAGCACCTCTCCCGAGGTGCCGGAGAAGATCAACACCATTCTTACTCTCGCGAAAGAAGCCCGGAATGAAACACAGACACTGGAAGTGCTGAAGTGGTATGCTCCGCGGGATCCAGATTGGAGCAAGCTGAACCACGCCGTTGATGAACACGCCAAGAAAGCTCCCAAACCCGCCCTGATCAATATTTATGCCGCCCGAAAAGGTGGAGCGACCTACAACTTCGGAGCCGATACTCGTAAGGTCTACTTTCTCGAACGCGGGGAATCGAACTCGAAAATGGAACTGGCCACCCCGGCGTTCCTCCGTGTCCTGCAGTCCGAAGATACCACCGAGGACTACTGGCTCAAAGAGACTGAGAGCCGTCCACCCCGGGTCGCTCTCGCCCATTGGATGACGGACGAGCAAAAGGGTGCCGGACACCTGCTGGCGCGAGTCATCGTAAACCGCCTCTGGCAGCATCATCTCGGACTCGGCATCGTGAGGACTCCAAGTGACTTCGGCGCACAGGGCACACCCCCAACTCATCCCGCTCTCCTCGACTACCTCGCCGGAGAACTCATCAGGAACGAATGGAGGCTTAAGCCCCTGCACAAAATGATCATGATGAGCGCTGTCTACCGCCAGCAGGGAAACTCCAATCAGGTGGCGATGAAAGTGGACCCGGAGAACAAGCTCTGGTGGAGGCGGGGAGCCACACGCCTCGAGGCGGAAGTCATTCGCGATTCACTTCTGGCGGTCAGCGGAACACTGGACAAAAGAATGTTCGATAAGGGGACGGTCGATCAGCGGCACACCCGAAGAAGTATTTATCTCACCGTGAAGAGGAGTAACCTGATCCCCATCCTTCAGCTCTTCGACGCTCCTGATGCCATGCAGGGTATCGGGCAGCGCATTGCCACCACCGTCCCACCCCAAGCTCTCGCCATGATGAATTCTCCCTACGTTCGGGAACTTGCTGAAAAGTTTGCCCTTCGTATCCGCCCGGATGAGAGCGTCGCAATCCCCGAGGTCATCCACAGGGCCTATTCCCATGCACTATCCCGACCTCCTTCAACCGTCGAGGAGCAGCAAATGAGCTCCTTCATCAAAGGACAGGCTGAGTCCTATGGCAATACGGACGAGGCTATGAGAATGGCAATTGCCGACTTCTGCCAGACCGTGATCTGCCTCAACGAATTTATCTTTGTCGACTGATATGAGTAATTTTCCCTTCTATAATTCCCGCCGCAATTTCCTTCAGAAGGCTGGCCTCGGTTGCGGCTCCCTTGCCCTTACCAAGCTGCTCAGCGAGGAGGGCCTGTTGGGGCAGACCGCTATCGAATCCGGGGCGCCTCTGGCAGTTCCCGGGCCACACTTCGCCCCGAAGGCCAAGTCCGTGATATGGCTCTTTATGCCAGGCAGCCCCTCTCAGGTAGATACCTTCGACTACAAACCGGAGCTCCAGAAGCGCAACGGGGAAAAACTCATCGGGGCGGATCCCAAGACCGGATTTTTTACCACCGATGGTAAGATTCTCGCTTCCCCTTTTTCATGGAAGCAACACGGAGAGTCCGGGACCTGGGTCTCCGAGATTTTCCCGAGCATGGCGCAACATGTGGATGACATGGCTTTCCTCTATTCCTGCTACTCGCAGTCCAACAACCACACCCCGGCCATGCTGGAAATGAATTCCGGGATGTTCCTGCAGGGACGCCCCGCAATGGGCTCATGGGTGACCTACGGCCTCGGCAGCGAAAACCAGAACCTTCCCGGGTTCGTTGTCCTGCACGGTGCCATGCCGCGCGGTGGAAAACCTATCTGGGCCCCCGGCTTCCTGCCAAAGAAGTTTCAGCCTACTGCCATTAACGGAACTAATCCCATAGGCAACCTCGCACGACGAAAGAACATGAGCGACCAGCACCAGCGTGCCCAGCTCGATATCCTCAGGTCGATGAACCGGGCTCACGGAGAGCCCCGATCTCTGGAACGGGATCTCGCTGCTCGGATTGAGTCCTTCGAACTCGCCTACCGAATGCAGACCGCCGCCCCGGAAGCCATGGACGTCGAAAAGGAATCAAAAGCCACTCAACAGGCCTACGGACTCGACCAAAAGGAGACCCAGCTCGTTGGGCGTCAGTGCATCATGGCTCGGAGGCTTATCGAGAGAGGGGTCCGTTTCGTGCAGCTCTACGCAGGCACCAACGGCGGCGGAGGAGGAGTAGCCGACGTTCCATGGGACGGTCACAACGATATTGGGGCCAATCACCGAATCGCCGCTAAGAGCGTCGACCAGCCAATCGGCGCCCTTCTTTCCGACCTCAAGTCCCGGGGAATGCTCGAGGATACTCTCGTGGTCTGGGGAGGGGAATTCGGGCGCACCTCCGACGCGCAGAGCGGCAAGGGAAGAGACCATAATCCCAACGCCTTCACCATGTGGATGGCCGGAGGAGGCATCAAGGGAGGGGCCCACTACGGAGCCAGTGACGAATTCGGCTACAAAGCAGTGGAAAACCGGGTCAACGTCAATGACCTGCATGCTACCATCCTTCACCTCCTCGGCATCGATCACGAGCGTCTTACCTATTTCTTCAATGGCCGCGATTTCCGCCTCACCGATGTGGCCGGAAAAGTGATCAACGAGATTCTGGCCTGACAAGCCCCCCTGTCGAGCCATCGGTTCAGGACCCGGCCCGAGGTGATCGTTGCTTCTTCGGGCGTTTAATTTTTTCCATGTATTCCGGGACAGGCAACCCGTCATCAGGCTGATTCCAGAGCCGGTAGGGATCATCGAGCCGGCGCATCTCTGCCAGAAGGAGTGTCTCCATTTCATCCAGCTTCCCGGCGTATCCCGGATCATCCGCGAGGTTGCGCTGGTGCGGCCCCGGCTTGTGACCAGTAAGGTCAATTACTGCCTGTTCGCGATGCTGGCTGATGAGCTCGTGAGGATTCCGCGCGAGATTAAAGAGCTGGGTTTTCCGTATCTTCCCCTTGTCAGACTGATACTTGATCAGCTTCCAGCCCCCTTTCTTCACGCACCGCATGCCCGGACGGGCCCCACCACAATAGACCCCGTAGAGCACCTCACGGACCGATTGCTTCTCCCCGAGCAATACAGGCTTGAAGCTTTTCCCCTCACTGGTCTTCGGTGCCTCGATACCAGAGAGGTCACAGAGGGTCGCGAGAACGTCGAGGAGGTAGATATTACCAGGCACCCGGGAGCCTGCCCGGATCCCCGGACCCTTGACGATGAAAGGGATCCGCCAGGTGTGCTCGTAGAGGTTCTGTTTCCCCTGCAGTCCATGCCGACCGATCGCCATTCCATGATCTGCGGTATAAAAGATGTAGGTATTCTCCAGTTCTCCCATCTCCTCAAGCTTGCGGAGAACGCGGCCAATCTGGATATCGATATTCTCGCTGCAGGCAAACTCTCTCCCCAGTTCATTACGGATAGTTCGCTCATCCCTCCTCTCCCAGACCCCGGGAACGGCAACCTCATCGCGAACGGTCATGTGAGTATTATCGAAGGGGTGCTGCGGCAGGTATCCTACGGGAAGTGGAGGCTGCTTCGTATTCGCGGGTGGAGGAGATCCCGGATCCGTGTGATTCACCGCCCCATACTTGGCCAGCAATTCCGGTTTTCCATCCCGCACATCGTGTGGGTGAGAGAACCCGAAGTAGATCAGGAACGGGGCCGTGTCCTTTTCCGATTCCCTCCCGGACAGGTAATTGAGGACCTGAGCCGCATGCCAGGCGCTTCCGCTCTCATCCGTACCTCCCCTCTTGGTCGCATCATGACAGACCTTGAACAGCGCGTTAGCCTTGTCATAACTGTTACCCCGTTTGCAGGTCCGCATGGTGTCATAACCAGCCCGGTTGAAGACCGCCGGGATCGTCTGCATGGCGAGGTCAGGGGGAACCATTGCCGGATTGGAGGCGTGGGGATTCATGACCCGGTTCAATCGGTCCGGAATGTGCCAGACTGTACGACCCGACATCACCATGTGACGGGAGGGCGTGCAAACCCCACCCACCCACGCTCCCATGTGGTGGGCTCCGTCGAAAACCATACCCCCGGACGCCAGAGCATCAAGGTTCGGCGTTTCCAGAGGCGACTCCGAATTGTAGATCTTCAGGTCAAAAGGAGATTGGTCATCGGCGATGATAAACAGGATGTTGGGCCGCTTCTCAGCTGCGGAGCATGGCAGAAGAAAAAGGCACCCTGCCAGCATGAGAAAGAGACCCGGAGGACGAGAAATACTTAAATATGTCATTAGTTGAAACAGGTTAATTCTTCTTAATACTCTTCTTCCGCTTCCGTCTTCGATCCTCTTTTTCCGTCCCCAGGTCATCCCAGAGCTCGAGATCAAATTCGTTTTTCTTTGCAGGACCGGGCGTGCTGCGACCCCGGTCGATGTAGCTCTTCATGAGGGCGGTCAACTTAGCAGAGACTTCACCTCTCGACGCACTGAGATCCCTTGTCTCCCCGATATCCTCCTGCAGGTTAAACAACTCCCTCCGTCCATTCCGGTGGAAGATCTGCTTCCA
>DFWB01000354.1 GCA_002380675.1 Akkermansiaceae bacterium UBA4145 | reverse complement strand
CGGGATCGCGCCCTTGGCAGACGGCGAGAGAGGATCCTTAGCCGCCGAAACTCCATCTCCTGCCGTGATGATCGAGAGAGGAGCCAGAAGGGAAGTGAGGAATGCGAGTCCGATTCTTGTATTCATGGTGAAGAGGTAAAAGACAGTTCAAGGTTCTGGATTACGGCGCCTTGCGGATGACCCTGTAGAAACGGTTTCCAGTTGTACTTGGGTGACTCGAGGTTTTAGGGGGGCCATTGTCTACCCACTGAGTAACGTTTGCTCCAGCAATGACATCGGGAACAACATTGATCCAGTTTTCTCCGTCCCGGCTGTATTGGATGGTGTAGACCTCTCCTACGATGGAGACAAACTCCAGCAACTTGTCTTCATTGGGGAGGGAGGTTACCCGATTTAACTCGATTCCGGCAATGGAGAAGGCCTCTCCGGCAGAGTCGACGAGCTCAATCTGGAATTCTGGTTGGAATCCACCGCTCGCAGTGATTTGAAAGTATTCAACGACAAGGTCGATACTTTCGCCTGCCGCGAGAGGCTGGTTGTAGAGCAGGAAGGGCACATCCCCGGATGCCCCTTGGGCATTGTGTACTGTAACGTCTCCGGGTAACCCATTGACCAGGATGCGAAATGCTGGAATATCGAGAGGATTATTGTTGGTGACAGTAATGGTCTGCTTAAGCAGAGCGGTCTGAAGGTCAAGAGTGATACTGCCCTCGCCGATTTCCATGCTTCCGGGACTGATCACACTTGTTGCCACGGAGTCAGAGTCATCTTGCGGGTTGATGATTTCTCCTTCGAAGGATACGAGCTCTGCAGAGCTCACAATCGTGTCTATTCCAGCTGGAGCGATGGAGGATACGTCGTAGAGGATTCCGTAAGTTCTGGTCTCCCCTCTTGGAAGGTCGGCAATGGACAGGACAGGTGGCAGGGTCGCTTCCCCGGGGCCAAAACTGACAATCGTGGTGCCGGGAGGAGAGATTGATTCGAGGCTAATCGCAAGGTTGCTGGCATCACTTGGACCACTATTGCTTACAGAGATGACATGAGAGAGATTGCCCGGGCTGCCACTCTCTGAATATCCTGCGAGAACCGGGTCCCGTGACTCAGCTACCTCAATGGTGATATCGGCCTCTCTTTCAACAGAAGTGCTGGATGAAACCGTATTATTCTGTGGGTTGACATCCGTTTGTTGGACAGAAACTACCGAGGCAACATTCGTGATTACATCAGCTCCGGCCTCTGTCGATGGTCCTGCGGTAAACCGCAGGCGCACTAATGAGGTGCTACCTACCGAAAGATCCCCTACCGTCCAGATGACAGATTCGCCGGTGGTTTCGGTATTCGTTCCAGCTAATGGCTCGGTCTCCTCCAGAGTGACGCCAGGGGGTATGTTCAGGCTGTTCTCAAGGGATACATTGCTGGCAAAGGAAGGGCCAAGGTTGGTTACGGTCACCATGTATTCAAGATTCAGGGGACCTGATCCAGCGATCACTGGATTGTTCAGTGCCATGTTCGTCACCTGAAGGTCGGCTCTCGTGATGATGGATGTCGCATCTGAGACTGATGTTGCCGTTGCGATATTTGTCTGAGTGACTCCTGTCAGAGTCGCGGTGCTGGTGATTACTTCTACGCCCTCGTTGGCTGCCGGATCCACAGACAGGATTACCGTCAAGCTGGCGGTATTTCCCGCAGGAAGAGAGGGGAGCGTCCAGACGCCCTCGTTGTAGACTCCCTGATCCGGGGTGATGCCGGCGATCGATACTCCACTGGTTAGAATATCGAGATCCTCGCTGATGGTGAGTTCGGTAGCGGTCGAAGGACCTTGATTGGTCACCAGCACCGTGTAGGTAAGCCCTCCTGTTCCCGCGATGATGGGATCAGCCGATTCGCTCTGGCTGAGGCTGACATTGACGATTGGACTCACAACCAGAGTGTCCACTGAGGGTCCACTGTTGCCGAGTGAGCTGGTAAGTTCGCCGGTGGTGTTGACGAAGGTCCCACCCTCAAGACTGGTGACTTCAACCTGAAGAGTGCACCGCCCACCGGCGGGAACAGTGCCATTGGAGTAGGAGAGCAGGGAGCCTCCAGGGCCGGCGCTTGCAGTGCCTCCTACGCAGGTGCTGGAAAAATTCACCGGGTTCGAGAGAATCAGGCCTTCCGGTAAGGTGTTGGTGAATGACAGATTTGTGGCGTCGAGCGGTGAGGTGCTGTTATCGATGGTGAAGGTAAGGATTCCGACCTGACCGGCGTTAAAGTCAGGCGAAAACTCCTGAGTGAACAACGGGGGAGCCACGAGTGTCAGATCGGCACTGGCTCCGGGGCTGACTCCCAGCGATGACGTCAGCTCGCTGGTAGTGCTCCCATAGGTCCCAGCCGATGCGTTACTGGTGGCTACCTCGAAACTGATGGTACAGATGGCACCGGCGGGAACGACTGCATTTCCACTGACAGTGAAGGGGTTCGTGCTGGATGAGAGAGAAAAAATACCTCCCTCTCCACAATTGAAGGTTTCGACGGGCAGTGCTACCCCGGGGGCTACGTCCCCTCCTGCCATGCTGAGGCCCTCGGGAAAGACATCGGAGAAAGCGAGGTCTCGAGCGTCAATTGCGCTGGCAGTATTATCAATTGTGTAGGTCACCCTGCTCTGCCCTCCTGCGGAGATTGCGTTGGGAGTGAAAGCCTTGCTGATCGTGGGAGCGACTGGCTCCACCACGAGGGTATCAGTTGCAGGAAGGCCAATCTTGGGCTCTCCGTTGACATCAGCGCTCAGACGACTCGTCACGTTCAGGTGAGGGCCAAATGCGGCATTGACTGGGACCGTGACTTCTACCGGAAAGGAGCAGGTTTGACCAGGTGCCAAGCTCCCTCCCTCTATCAAAAGAAGGTTTGTGCCGGATATGCTGGAGCCAGGGCCACACGGCTCAATATTGATCTCTGGAACCTCGATAGAGAAGTTGTCAAACCACGCTTGAGCAACCTCAGTTGCAGATGTTGTGCGGTTTGCATAGGCGCCGATAACAAGAGTGTGCGTTCCCGCGTTCAGGGGAATTTCGATAGAGGCCTCCCGCCATCCAGAATCAGATGCAGCTTGGTTGTCGCTACTCCCATTAAACCGAAGGAGAGAGTTATCGGGGCCATCTCCATAACGAATGCCGTCGACAGTGAGAACAGCCTCTCCATACTCATTATTATCAAAGTCTCCGGCAACGTTCAGACGGTATCGAAAATTAATAGTGGTAAGAGCAGTTTCCTCGAGCGTGAACTCCCGGCTCCACCCGCCGGAGCTCTCAGGAGAGAAGAAATTAGCAAAGAAATTCTGCCCGCCTGTCTGAACCCGCAGAGCCCCGCCCTGAAAGCCGCCGGTCGGATCCACCTCTCCCGATGAGAAGTCAGGATCGGGAGTATCCTGAAAAGGGTCATCTACATATGTAAATCCACCCGCGACGGCCTGAGACCCGGGCAGGAGTTGAACTTGAAAACCTACATCGCTGCTCTCGAGAGTGTTTTGGTGGACTTCAACTGCAATAGAATTCGTTCCCTCAACCAGAACACCGCTAAGATTCAGATTGCCCGTTGAAAACCCACTCTCGTCTCCAAGACCCGAGAGGGTGGTGGTTTCAATCGCTCCGGCCGGCATGCTTGGTGTTCGAAAGACTTCAGTACCGTTGATGTAGATCACCCCGCCGTCGTCCAGGAGATAATTGGCAAGCCACTCCGTTTCCGTCAGCTGATCTGCTGAAATCTCAAAGGTATTTCGAAAAAGATAGGTGGTGATCAAGTTCTGGCCATTGGCCGCGGCTCCGATGCCAAACAGGAGGTCTGGCGCTCCGGGAAACCCATCAATCCCTCCGACCTGAATGGGGACATCCTCCGACTCCCAGGGGCCGATGTTGGAGGTGGCAACGTCAAATCCTACCGAATTCCATGCATTTCCGTTCTGATCAACAGGGTAACCATCGCTATTGCCATTTTCGTTCTCAATACGGTCAAGGTAATCCCAAGCTTCTGTAATCAAGGGGCCTCCGCCCCCTGCATCCCCGTCGAACCCTGTTTGCACAATGGCTCCCCCGCTTGTGGGGATTTCAGTGGCCACCAGTCCGGAAAGCGTAGCTTCCAGATCATCCGTAAACTGGAGGTTGGTGATTGTGTCAGTGGCACTGTTGTTCGTGATCGAAAACAGCAGGGTGCCAGATTCCCCCGGGGCGATAGGGTTATCCAGAAACTCTTTTTCAAAGGATACGTTGAGAATCGAGGAAGGATCGATGACCTCGAGTTCAGCTACCGCTAATCCTCCGGAAACCGGGTCGCCTCCAATGGCTCCTACGGCAGTCAGATTACTGGAAACGCTAAGATGAATTCCTGGAGCGACGCCAACCACCTCAAGAGTGAGAGTGCATGTTTCTCCTGCCAGAAGAGGGATGGGATCCTCAGGGGAGACCTCGATCGCCTGAGTGCCATTGATTGCAGTGATGCTGATGCCCGGACAGTTGGTTGAGACCGATGGAGGCGTGGCAATAGCAATGCCTGGAGGGAAAAAGTCGCTGAAGGATAAGTTGTAGGCGTCTGCCGTGCCTTGGTTTTCTATAGTATAGATCAAAGTTGATCTTCCTCC
>DFWB01000060.1 GCA_002380675.1 Akkermansiaceae bacterium UBA4145 | reverse complement strand
GGAAATGTGATTTCTCTCGAGGCCCCCTCTCTGGTCTTCTGGCGAGTCACGATTGCAGGTCTCGCCATGCTCGCCTGGCTCACCGTGACCTGCCCCTCGATGCTTCGCCTTTCCCCGCGACGAGCATTAGCAGTGTTCAATGTTGGGCTTCTACAAGGCGCGCACTGGGTCTGCTTCTTCCTGTCGGTTAGTCTCTCGAGCGTCTCGGTTGCACTTGCCGCTTTTGCCACGATCTCGTTGTTCACATCCATCTCTGAGCCCTTGATCGAACGCAGAGCATTCCGCCTCGGAGAGCTTATCTGTGGTGGAATCGTCATCTCTGGCATTCTTCTTATAACTGGTGGGATTGACCCGAATCATAAGTCCGGACTTCTGGTAGGACTCGTAGGGGCGCTCCTCCACGCAATCTTTCCGGTTCTCAATCGCGATCTGGCTGCCAAGGGCACTCCCCCAAAAAGCATGCTGCTATACGGAATGGGAGGCGCCTGCCTCATGTCCGCAATCATTCTTCCTTTCCTATCTCCCTATCACCTTCAGGCACCCTCCACCAGGGATTGGATTCCTCTTCTTACTCTCTCCATCCTTTGCACTACCATCGCCCACACTTGGAACATACGCCTTCTTCGCAGGATAACGGCCTACACCGCTAACCTGACAATGAATTTTGAACCCGTCTGGGGAATCCTTCTTGGCGCTGTTATCTTTCAAGAATACACAGAACTGAGGACATCCTTTTACCTCGGGGCAATCCTCATCATACTCGCCAACTTTATAGACCCTTGGCTGAAAAAAGCTCGCGCCTGCAAGCTATAGCGACGCTGTTACGCAGAGCTCCCGGGTTCTTACATTCGAAAAAGCCCTCCCCTCTTTCCGGCGAGGGATACCGCTCCTACAATCGAGATTCCCAGAAAGACCATCGCCCATACTCCGAGCGCCGAAGCTAACTCATATCCGTTGCCCAGAGTGTTAAGGAGCGCGTATATCGCTTTAGTGATCGGGAAATGTTCAGCCTGTTGCGCGAGAATCAGACTGTCACTCACCTCAAGCATCGCAAACGCAAAAGCAAGAATGCCCCCTGCCAGCAGATTTGCAGAAAGCAGCGGCAGAGCGATACGCCTCATCATTCGAAGCGGCGGCGCTCCAAGGCTCAAAGCCGCCTCCTCCAAGGTCACATTACTTTGCTGTAATCCTGCAACAGCAGCCCTGACAACATAAGGCAGCCGACGCACCGCATAGGCGATGATCAGCAAGGCGGCTGGATTCCCGTTCACCCCCACAAGAAACGAGAACGCACGACCCTCCTGTGCGAGGGCGAGATACCCAAAGGCCAGAACGAGCCCGGGAACAGCTAGAGGAAGCATCACGAGCGCATCCAGGAGAGCCCTTCCCCGAATTGTGCTTCTCACAATAACCCACGCGATGGCAAGCCCAAGCGCCAGATCAACAACCATCGCTCCGGACGCATACAGCAGGCTGTTTTGAATAGAGGGCACTACGAGGGGATGCCCCAGGGCCTCATCATAGTGAGCACCGGTAAGCTGCTCCGGAAATATTGACCCATACCAGTCTGTCGCGGATGAAAGAAGAATCACGCCGATGTGAGGAAGGGACGCCAGAAGGAAGACCCCGACAAAACCAAGTGTAATAGCCCAACCCTTCCAACCCCTCAGCACTCTCTCCACACTTCGCCCCTTAGGCCGGGGAGCTGTCCCAAGCCTTGAGCGCCCGAGAAGAGCCTTGGAGAGGAGAAATACTACGGAAGAAATGATCAGCATGACCGCGACCAAAGCATAGGGGAACGGATTACTCTCGAGATCCTTCAGCCCATCGAAGATTTGAACCGGTGCGACCCTTGAGTAATCAAACACCAGTGGCACTCCCAACTCAGTGAAGGACCAGATGAAAACAATAGCTCCTCCGGCAAAAATACCAGGCATAGTCAAAGGCATGGTAATGCGCCTGAGCCGCCTCCACGGCGAGCACCCCAGATTCTGAGCCGCCTCCTCCATTGCCGGATCAAGATGCGCAAGTGAGGCCGCAATGTTCATGTAGAGAATCGGGTAAAGGTGGAGGGCATTCATGACCACAATTCCCCAGAAGCGCCCCTCTCCCAACCAGTCCATCGGGGCAGCAGGATCCATCAATCCCAACTTTTCGAGAAAAGCATTGAGAGCTCCCTTCACTCCCAGCATCTGCTTCACCCCGACCGCTCCTACAAAAGGAGGGAGGACGAGCGGCACAAGAATCAAGGCGGACAGCGGGCCTTTCAAGGGAAACCGATAGCGATGCGTCAGCAGAGCAAGAGGAAAGGCGATCAATAGCGCGGCCAGCGTACTCGTCACTCCAAGCAAGAGCGCATTCCAAAGCCCTTCAAGATAGACCGGGTTTACAAAAACCTGCGAAATGTAATCCAGAGTTAACCCTCCATCGCGATCGACGAACGCTTCACCGATCACCATGATCACCGGGAAAAGAAAAAATACGGCAAAGAACAGGGTAACTACCGCTGTCAGAATTATAGCCTTTCGACTGGTCATAGCCCCTCCTCCGCAAGACGCCGCGCCTCCTTGTAATTTTCTCGGAAAAATCCACCAAGATGATTCATGAGTCTTACCGATTCGATCTTACTCGTTTTTAACGACGTTTTGATCGACCCGCCCGCCACGTCATAAGCAACCGCGCTCACATCATGAAAGCGGGCTGTGGCCTGTGGAGGAAAGCCAGCTTTGATCAAGGCTGCCCACGCAGCCTTCATTTCATCATGAGGGTCAATACACATGGCCCGGATGATTGCTCTGAGTGGAGAGAACAAATGCCCGGTTAACTTACGATCATAGGAAAACTTTTTAGCGGCCTCAAAGGGCATCGCCTCGCCATCAATCATAGCATCGAGGGAATCTCCATTATAGAGATCCGGACGGATCGGAAGGCGCCGAAGCGCACGATATTTGGGACCGGGCACAGCTCCTGGCGGGGCGGCCCAAAGCATCTGCCCCTCTCGCGAGAGGACAAACTCTACAAAGGCTTGGGCGAGCTCAGGGTGAGGAGCTCCTTTAAGCACGGCAACCGGATCCACACTGATCGAGCTGCCACCGGCGGGCATGATGTATTGCAGGCGGGAAGACCCATCTGGTCTCTTCAACGTCTCACTCGTGGTCCGGCCGTAGAAGTCAATACACATTCCTGCTACCGCATTACCCTGAGCGACATCCCGGGGAATCTTAGCAGAACTATCAGTAAAATACCGGGCGTTGGCGCCAATCCTCTGGATCAGGTTCATGCTGGATTTCCAGCCACGGGCTACCACTCTGTCCCGTTTTTCTTCGGGTGGAGCGAGGGAAAGCTCTTCCTGTATTTTTTGCTGAACGAGCATCTCGAACGATTTTGTTACGGAGGAGCTCTTGGTTGTGTCGGCAAGGGCAATCCCATGGATATAACCCGGGTCGCCAAGATCATCCCAGCTGACTGGCTCAGGAAGCCCCCGCTCAAGCAGAAGATCCGTGTTGTAGCAGATCCCAAAGCTCGAGAGCACGGACCCAACCCATGTATGGTCAGGGTCGTAAAAGGTTTCCCCGCTCAAGGTTGCTGGAATGCCCCCCTCCCTAAACAAATCACTCCGGGTTTCAAATATTTGCAGTTTTGCAAAGCGGCCCTGCTTGGCCTGAATCGCAAAATCATAGGCGCCGCCTCCAAAAAAGACATCGATCCCACAACCTACCTTTCCCCTCTCTGCCGCGGCCTCAAACCCGTTACCGATCACTCTTACGCATTCAGATGTGCCCCCGGGAACGAGGAAGTTTACGTAGACGCTGTCGCCAGATTTTTCCTCCCAATAAGCTGAAAAAGCTTCGCCAAATTCACGTCGCAGAGTCTCTGTATGTGGCGTGATGACATCCAGTCGGAGATCTGCCTGATCAACGCCATCGGCACCTGTGTCGCGTAATGCCAGTGGCGCTGCTACCGCCCCAGTAAGCAAACCCAGTATCAGGAAATTCTTCCTCCAGTTACTCATCACCTCGGGGTGCCTGAATTTGGAATTCTAATCACGGAGCAGGACCACATCCTCCACTTGTATTTTCAATCCAACTTGAGCTCCCTCCTCAAGAACGGCTCGCGGATTCATTTCAGAAACCTGCACCTCTATCCCCTCGCCGATGTCTACCCGATATTGGATACTCTCACCCAGATACATCTTCTCCATTACTTTTCCATTCAACTGTGCTCCCTGTGGCGAAATCCTTATAGCTTCCGGCCTGATGGATACCTGAACACGATCTTCCGAGACAGGCATCCATTGATCATCCGTAATTCTCCCAACCAATTCTCCTGCCTTGGTCGCTACTGCCACCGCATCCCGGCCTTGCACATTACTTACCTTGCCACTGAGCAGGTTGGTCTCCCCAATAAAAGAGGCCACATACGATGTGTTCGGATTCCTGTATATCTGCTCTGGAGTGCCAACCTGCTCAATCCTTCCCCCGTCCATTACAGCCAGACGATCCGCCATGGAGAGGGCCTCTGCCTGATCGTGCGTTACGTAGACCCCTGTCAACCCATTCTCTTTCACGATCCGCCGGATTTCAGAGCGCATTTCCAGTCTCAATTGAGCGTCTAGATTCGAAAGAGGCTCATCAAGAAGAAGGCACTTGGGTTTTACCACAAGAGCCCGGGCCAACGAGACCCGCTGTTGCTGACCACCCGACATCTGGTCAATTCCCCGGCCCTCAAACCCCGGCATTCGCACCATTTCGAGGACCTCCTTTACGCGATGCGCAATTTCACTCTTGGGCACTTTGCGCTCTTCCAAGCCGAATCCGATATTCTGGCCTACTGTCATGTGAGGCCAGAGCGCATAACTCTGAAAGACCATCGCCGCCTCCCGCTTATGAGTAGGTAAAGCGGTAACATCCTCCCCATCGAAAAAAATCTTACCAGAAGTAGGATCCTCAAGTCCGGCGATACAACGGAGCAGGGTTGTCTTTCCGCATCCGCTCCCTCCCAGAAGAAAAAACAACTCCCCAGCCTCCACCCCTAGGCTCACCCCATTCAGCGCCCGAACTTCTCCGAAATCCTTTACAACTGAATCTGCGCGAATGGCGTCCATAAAAACTCAATAGACGTAGTAGTCCGTTGTCCACGCCCCTTGGCAAGATCAATCCATCCACCATTCCAACCCCAAAGAAAAAAGCGGTGAACCCCGAAGGATTCACCGCCTTCAAAATCACATTTTACCTAGGGAGATGCTGCCTCGACAGCCACATTGTCAATTGTAAGACCGCTGAAGGCATCAGCCGTGCCGTCGCTGACAAAGTTAAATTCCACACGAGCGATCTCACCAATCACTGCTTCGGGCACAGCGATGGAAAGACTCTCATACGCGGTATCAAAGAGGCTCATATCAATGGCAACCTCCATTCCGAGCTGAACATCGTCCCCAACTCTCCTGAAAACGACTGTGGCGCTATCTCCAAACCCGTCCGCATCACGGTAAGCATCGAAGGTTAACTCTGCAGCCTGAAGACCACTGAAATCAATTGGAGGAGAGAACAGAGACACATCGGAGTCCTGACCGTAATCGCCCAGATTTGTGGACCACGCGTTTCCGGATTCATCAGCCCCCGTCAGGGGACCGCTTGTCCCCGAGGGAGATCCAATTTCCCACCGGGTGTTACCTGCCCCATCGTTTACCACGCTGGTCCATTCCCCTACCCCGGACTCAAAATCATCCGAGAAAAGAGCCGGAGCCGGACTGGCAAGAAGCTTGAAAAGGCGGAGATCTCCCGCCGGCCGTGCAATACTCTGGGTATTGAGTGGCGGCGTCCCGGGCAGATTTTCGAGACCTGCGACCGGAGTCCAAGTTGTCGGGTCGGGATTGCCCGCTGGATCATCACTGGCAACCACCGTGTAGACCTCAGAAGCTAATCCTTTCCACTCGAAATCAATATTTTCTCCGCCATCGGGACTCGATACTACGAACTGGTACAGATCCCCCGGACTTGTACAGATGCCGTCAAAGAAGAGAGGCCGCTCTTGCTCGAAAGCCGCTTGGATCTCTTCGTCTGTCCAGACGGAGTCATAAATCTCGACCCGGGCGATTGTCCCCGAATAGGCGATGGGCGTGTTATTTACGCTCCCTGCATCACTCTCGGATCCTAGGCATACCAAGGTCGGATTCCCGTCATTATACGATGCATGCACGTTAAGCAGATTCGGATGCTCCTCGCTGTTATTGAATTCCCCATCGATGAAAACCCGATCTTCCAAACCATCGTAGACCCATGATAGCTGAGCCCAACGACCCTGTGTTGCCAGAATATCACTTCCATCTCCATTCGGTCCCCACCCCACATCAGGCTCATTCGGATTATCCACCGGTCCACCGCCCCAGTGACCAATTGCGCCAAAGGTAGGGTGACTTCCCTGGTGCATGCCGGCATTTGAGCCTAACGGGCCACCCCGGTGGCCCCACGAAACCACCGCCTCTTCATTACCAAATGCAGGATTAAACACCCATGCCCGAACGGTATAGGTCTGATTTCCAACCAGACCGAGCGTAGGGGCATCTACCGCGGCAGTCATCTTGTCTCCATTGAAGGCCAATCCCTGAACCTGAACGTCCGGATTGTCGTTCGCCGGATGACTGGCTACCTCAACTTGACCAATGAGCGTGGTGAATGGCCCAGCCTGGCCAAGGTTAACCACCGTATCCACAATACTCCCATCTGCGAGATCAAGACAGGTCATATCCACCTTGACGATCTGGTCGCTGGGAAATGCCGGCTTACTACTGGCATCAAGAGGGTCTGTCTGGAGCGCTACTTCCGCACCGTCTTGAGCTCCATCTCCGTCAGTATCGACATTAAAGGGATCCGTGCCCAGCTGCACTTCCTGCAAATCTCCAAGACCGTCCGCATCGGTATCAGAAACCAAAGGATCTGTCCCGGTATTATCTGTTCCATTGACTACCCCGGTTCCGGTTTCAACACTATCGAGCAACCCATCTCCGTCAGTATCTTCACTTAAAGGATCGGTTGGCGCAGACTGTCCACCCACCAGGCGATTTAACTCCTCTCCATCACTTAAGCCATCACCGTCACTATCAGGATTGCATGGATCGGTGCCAAATCCCAATTCCGCTCTGTTCGAGAGGCTGTCTCCGTCAGGATCTGCATCAGCATCCGCAACAGCCTTATCCAGACAGTCATAGAGATCTTCTATCGAATCGAATATCCCATCGCCATCCAGGTCACTTACGTCTAGCACCCCATCAAAAAAGAGAGAACTCTCCGCATTAAAAGCCGTACGTATCTCTGCCTCCGACCGGGCAACGTCTTCCACCAGAACCTTGGCAATCGTTCCCGAATAGGCAATCGGGGTGCTATTGACATTTCCGGCATCACTCTCAGAACCAATCGCGAAAGGAGTAGGCGTTCCATCCTGAAAACTCAGATGAGGACTCAAGGGAATGTGGACCTCCGAATTACTTAATTCACCATCGATGTAGACACTTTCGGTTGTTCCATCCCAAGTGTAGGCCAAATGCGCCCATCGATTGGCCGTAGCGTTGATGTCAGTACCGACACCGGCTGGCCCCCACCCAGTGTCTGGAGAGCCCCAGTGCCCAACCGCTCCAAAAGTAGCATTGTTGCCCTGATGCATCCCCGAGTTTGTTCCATCCGGACCTCCCCGATGCCCCCATGACACGATCGCCTCCTCCGCTCCAAAACCGGGGTTATAGACCCACGCCATAGCTGTATACGGGCGATTGCCCTCCATGGTCGTGGAGGATTGGGGATTCGTAGACACCATTTTGTCGCCATTAAAGGCAAGCCCTTGCACGAGAGCTCCGGCATTCGCATTGGCAGGATGGCTGGTCAATTCAACCTGTCCGATCAGAGTCGTAAAATCGCCCGCTGCTCCAGAATTGGTCAAGGTATCTACAACCGTTCCATCTAGAAGACCGAGAGCGGTAGCATTCACGTCTATCAGAACATTGTCGTTCTGGGCTCTCGCACTGGAAGCGATGGCAAGGGCGAGGAGAGAGATGATTGTTAGGATTTTCATGGGATGTGTATACAATTACTCCGCGCTAAAGGTCGGAATTCGGAGAAGAATTTTCGGGGTGCTTGAGGCGAAGCGCCGGGGCGAAAGGCAAGTTTGAATCTTCATTCGCGTAGCAGGAAATCTCCAAGATCGCTCATGGTTGCAATCGGACATCCAAGGTCAATGGGATTCTGCTCAATTGCCTAATTAAAATAAATCCTGCCCGGTGATATAAACCCCTAAATACTAATAGTTTGACATCGAGTCTTTTGCAGGTCTGATGTCGAAACCCCCACAAAGAAACCCTCTTTACTCATGTCCCGCTGGAACACTCTGGCTCTCTCCATTTTTCTCTCCATCCTCCTGCCAAAATTGGGAGCAGCTCCCAGCTCCTCTCCCCTCACCGCTCCTTCCTCTGGAGGAGAGTCAGGCCCGCGGTTCACCACCTTGCCTCCGGAAAAGACCGGGGTCCTGTCTGTAAACCCCATTGACATATCCCATCCTCTGAAACGCTTGTACACCTCTGCGCTAGGCGGAGGCGGTATCGCTGCTGGGGACTTTGACGGCGACGACCAGTGCGACCTCTATTTTGTCTCTGGCGCCCGCACCAACACCCTCTACCGGAACAGAGGTAACGGGCGGTTTGAGGATATCTCCCGGGCTGCAGGTGTGGACGGGGGAAGTGCATGGGGGTCCGGGGTGGCCGCAGTCGATATTGATGGCGATAAAGATTTAGATCTTTACGTCTGTAATTATGGCTCTCCTAACCAGCTCTTCGTTAATGACGGGAAGGGGAAATTTGTGGAATCGGCTTCGCGATTTGGACTCGCTCACAGTGGAGCATTCGCGATGGCAGCATTTGCAGACTACGACCTAGATGGCGACCTCGACGTCTATCTCCTTGGACACAGATTCTATCGTGCTGGGGGCCGTCCTAACCGTCCCGTTACAATATTAAAGGACGGCCGCAATCAGATGCTTCCTGAATTCGAAAACTACTACGGGGTCTCCGAGCGCATGGGGAACATGAAAATCAACAATGTTGGAGCCCCCGACAAACTTCTTCGCAATGACGGTGGTCGTTTTGTGGAAGTCACCCAGCCTGCGGGAATCTCTACGAATCGCTATCACGGAAATTCCGTCACCTGGTGGGATTTTAACCACGATGGACTCCCTGACATCTACGTCGGCAATGACTTTGAAGATCCTGACCTTCTCTACCGCAATAATGGTAATGGGACTTTCTCGGATGTCACCCAACACCAACTGCCTCATACAAGCTGGTTCACGATGGGAGCTGACTGCGGAGACCTGAATAATGATGGCTTAATAGATTTTCTCTCGTCTGACATGGCGGGAACGACACATTACAAGTCAAAGACCACGATGGGAATGATGGGCGCATCAACCTGGTTCATGCAGAATACTGTCCCGGCGCAATATATGCGCAACTGTCTCTACATGAATACTGGGACAGGGCGATTTCATGAGACCGCCTTCCTCGCAGGACTTGCCTACTCGGATTGGACCTGGGCTGTGAAAATGGGGGATCTCGATTGCGATGGACTCCTCGATGTCTTCATGTCGAACGGGATGACCCGGAATTTTAACAACTCTGACAATCCCCTCGATGTCCGAAAACTGCACGGCCAGACCGAGTGGGATCTTTATGAGGGCACTCCTACCCGCCCAGAACAGAACCTCTCTTTTCGCAATCTTGGCGCGCTCAAATTTGTCGACAACAGCAAGAGCTGGGGCCTCGCAAAGACTGGCATGAGCTATGGCGCGGTATGGTTTGATCTGGAAGGTGATGGAGACCTTGATCTTGCTGTTGCGAATCTCAATGAGCCTCCCTCTATTCACCGCAATGACACTACCGACGCCAATCGGGTCATCGTGAAACTGGAAGGCTCCGGCGCAAACACATCTGGTATTGGATCCACCCTGAAGATCACAACCACGGAAGGCCTTCAGATTCGCCAGTTCAATCCGATGCGGGGCTTTAGCTCATGTGACGAAAACTCTATTCAATTCGGACTCGGGAAGTCCGATATTATTCAAAGTTTGACCGTAACATGGCCCGGAGGCCTCGAGGCAACCTATCGAGACCTCGCCGCGAATCGAAAATACACCTTCTATCAGCGTGATGCCGCCCCTCCAAAGATCAAACCACGGACTCCGTCGCCCCTTTTCCGCTCAAGCAGCGCCCTAGCTGCGGCCCGGCATTGGGAAATGCCGTTTAACGATTTCCGACTTCAACCACTCCTCCCCAACCGCCAATCCCAATGGGGGCCATCTCTGGCATGCGGAGACATCGACGGGGACGGAGACGAAGACTTTTTCCTCGGTGGATGCGCAGGGTATCTTGGCACCCTGATCATAAATCAGGGCGCTGGAAAATATACGACACAACCGTTCACGGCCGCGAGCGCCCATAAGACCAGCGAGGACCTTGGAGCCTTGTTTTTTGACTGTGACGGTGACAACGACCTTGATCTGGTGGTTGCCAGCGGCAGCGTCGAGCACCCACCAGCCAACCCTGCATATGCGGACCGAATTTATCTGAATAACGGAAAGGGCTACTTCGTACCAGCGAAATCCGGGTCGCTCCCGACGAATCTTGATAGTAGCAGTGTCATTGCAACTGCAGACTTCGATCGGGATGGCGATCTTGATCTCTTCATTGGAGGGCGCGGCGTTCCAGGCGCCTATCCCACTCCCTCGAGCAGCAAACTACTTCGCAATTCAAATGGAAAGTTCACGGACGTATCCAAGCAGTCTCCAGCTCTGACGGAAAAGCGTATTGTCACTGGCGCGATATGGTCCGACGCCGACGGGGACGGATGGGTTGATTTGCTAGTCAGCACCGAGTGGGGACCCATCCAGTTTCTCCGGAACGACAAGGGCAAACTCGTTGACGCAACAGAGGAGTCCGGACTCAGCCCCTTTCTTGGATGGTGGACGGGCATCAATGGCGCAGATATTGATCATGATGGAGACATCGACTTCCTAGCCACTAATTTTGGATTAAACACAAAATACAAGGCGAGCTCCAAGACCCCCGAGGTTCTCTTCTACGGCGACTTTGAAAACTCGGGTCGCAAACGAATCGTTGAAGCAGGTTTTGAGGGCGGAGTTTGCTACCCGCACCGTGGATTCAGCTGCTCCCGGAACGCCATGCCTTTTGTTGGCAGTAAGCTTAAGACTTTTCATAATTTTGCCAGTGCTGCTCTCCCCGAAATTTATCCCAGGAGCAGCCTTGGGAAGTCTCTGCGAATGGAGGCTAACACTCTTGAATCCGGCATATTCCGGAACGACGGTAAGGCCAACTTTACCTTTGAGGCTCTCCCCCGCCTTGCTCAGGCATCTCCTTCCTTTGGCTCCTCATTTCTCGACGCCACCGGAGACGGACACCCTGATATCTTCCTCGCACAAAACTTTTTTGGCCCTCAGATCGAAACGCGACCGATGGTCGGCGGCCTCGGACTGATCCTCGAGGGTGATGGGGCTGGAAACTTTAAAGCCGTCTCTCCAGCGGCTAGCGGCATCGTTATTCCTGAGGACGCAAAGAGCGTTATCTCCTCGGACCTGAACGGAGATGGACGACTTGATCTGATGGTGGGGATCAATGATGGGCCCGTGCGATCTTTCATCCGAACCGGAGGCCCCCTCCCCTATCAGGTTGTCCTCGAGGGCCCAGCTGGTAATCGTCGCGGTATTGGGGCTCGGGTTTCCATCCAACTTTCTGATCAAAGTATTCGGACCGGAGAAATTCGGGCTGGCGCAGGCTACCTCTCCCAGACCCCAGCTCTCTTCAGCTTCACCACCCCTGAAGGCATCAGCCCCACCACTTCAAAGGTTCAATGGCCAGATGGCACTGTGACGCAATCGCCTTTTCCAAAGGGAAAAAGAGAGCTCCGCATCAGGAGACCTTAGCAAACCACTTTACTTCTTCGTTCGCATACTCCGGACACGAGAGAGATTTCGACGAGCCATTGTCGATCCTGGCTGTATGTTGAGAGCCTGAATAAGGCGTTGCTCAGCGATAGCCAGGTTACCCGTATCGATATGAAAGATTCCCAGGTTGATGAGTCCGGGAACGAATTGGGGATTCACCTTTACGCAATTCTCGAAAGCCTGCCCCGCCTCTTCAAGGAGGCCGACACGCTTACAAGCCAACCCCAAATTGTTGAGCGCGTCTGCATTTTGAGAATCGAGGGAAGCCGCCTTTCGCAGAGGCTCTAACGCGCTCGCGGCCTGATTGAGAGAAAGATAGATCAAACCAAGATGATTGAAGCCTTCAGCGAAATCAGGGTTCACCTCGGTCTCCTTTTCGAAATACTGTTTTGCTGCGGGTAAATCACCGCGCTTTGCATGCAATAATCCCAGAGCATCATTCACCTTTGGAAGAGCAGGATCTAGCTCCAAAGCCCTTAGCAAACTATTCTGCGCCGCCGGGCTTTTCCCAAGTGCATCGAGCGAAAGACCAAGATTCATATGCCCGGCCGCAAAATCCTCCCGAACCGACAGGGCCCTCTGATAAGCCGCAACAGCCTTATCATGCTGACCCGCGGTAGCATGGACCAGACCGAGATTATTCGCGGCCTCCGCGAAATCTGGAGACACTGAGAGGGTGTCCCGAAATTGCACCTCAGCAGCCGTGAGCCATCGCCCCTGCCACATGTCCTGCGCGAATTGGAAGCGCTGAGAAACTTCGAGCTGGTCCGCTGCCACCCCGACGGTGGAATCAATGCTCTCAAGAGACACCCCCCCTAGACCTGCAGATCCTACAAGGCGCTCCCACCGAGCTAGCGATGAGTGCCCTAGATCTGCCAGAATCTCGTCCACTCCCGGAGCTCCCTTATAGAGCACTGCAAGACGCCCCTCCTTGTCAATAAGCAGGCTCAAAGGAATCACCAAATCAAGCTCCATCGGAGTCAAACGAACATGCAATCGCTCGAGAATCGTGAGAATCTTTTCGTTGGCCAGGCCAGTCGCAAACGGAAGACCCATTCTCTCAGCCCGCTTTTTTGCATCAGAGGGATCTCCCTCATCCTGCCCAACGCCATCGAGGGCAAGAGCAACAACTTCCACTCCGGCTGCCTCCAAATCCTCAAACCTGTCTTTAAACTCCTCCAACTCTGACAGGCACGGAGCGCACCAGCTCGCCCACAGATTCAAAAGCGTAAACCGACCAACCTTGGGCACCTTCGCAGCCCTCCCCTTCATGTCCTGATACTCCAGCGTGGGAACTTTCAGCAAGGTAACCATCGGAACTCTCACAGTATCTGAGGAAAGACCAGGACTTGTTACACCAGGTCTGAGAGCAAGATCAGAAGACGGGCGTTCCCAACGTAAAGGCGCACTTCCTTCAGCCAGGTGGTAATGTAGATCCGCAGCCAAATTCTCGATCTTGCTCACCGCCCCTCCCGGCCACCGAACAGTTACCGCAACATCTCCGCTAAACTCCCCCAATCCAAAAACCAGACTCTTACTCGACTGCGCAAGATAGCCATCGCCAGCGCGTACTGTCTTGACGACAGCCTGATCCCTCCCAGGAACCACTACCTCGACTCGAGCGCCGATCGCGTCGCGATTTCCCTTTTTCCCCTCCAAGCGAAGACCAAGAAACCGTCCAGCACGTGGCGCATCATTGCGAAGAAAGCGCAATTGGGGAGCGGTCCGATTCGAGATCCAGAAATCAAGATCTCCGTCATGATCCCAGTCAACCAGACACAAAGACCTTCCGTCCTCTGGAAAGTCCATACCGGAAATCGCGGACACATTGGCGAACCGTTGCATCCTTCCCTTGTCGTTAGTCCCAAGGTGAAGGTACATGCAATGACGCTCACGACCGCTCCACGAACGGCCCCTCTTCATCATCCTTGATAGATCAATATGCGCCGAAGAAGGCTCTCTGGAGGTGGCTTGATGAGAACGCGACACGACCTGCCGCCAGAAAAAACTTCATAAGTCTCCCGTATCGGGAGTGGTGATATATCCATTGGCTACCAGAAGATCCTCCCACCCGTCGTTATTGATGTCTGCGAACATGGAACTCCATGCCCAACGACCCATTGTCACTCCCAGCTCCTCACTTGCATCCCGGAACTTTCCTTCTTCCTGCACAAGGAGAGTGTTGCCGCGGGCGAATCGAAGGAGAGCTCCTCTCGTCTCTGCCGAGGACCCCGGACTGAACCCTTCCTGGGGCGCAATCCGATTGCCTGCTGCCGAGAACATATTGGCCACATAAAGATCCATCACCCCGTCCCTGTCGGCATCACCCCACGAAACAGACATTCCGGAGGCTCGATCCTCCCCCTGAACCTCGGGCGCAACATCGACAAACCTCCCGTTATCATTTCGGTATAAATTATTACGGCCAAAATCATTCGCCACGTAGAGATCCTGATCTCCGTCGTTGTCATAATCCTCCCATCCCGCAGCGAGACTGAATCTCCGATTGTTCACATCCAAGCCGACTTCTTCTGTCACAT
The DNA here is from genome assembly GCA_002380675.1 of Akkermansiaceae bacterium UBA4145. GTDB lineage: Bacteria > Verrucomicrobiota > Verrucomicrobiia > Verrucomicrobiales > Akkermansiaceae > Roseibacillus_B. Next base: position 1,286 of record DFWB01000060.1, on the reverse strand, counting down.
CCTGGAAGTCCCAGGATCCAGACTGGATTTCATTCCGATACAGATAATTACGGCCGGCATTGTTGGCGTCATGGTAAACGAACTGCCCTCCCGATCCTATAACCGTAGCTCCGGCCTCAAGGTCAAGGTCTCCCCTGCTGTAATGACAGACATAAAGATCCAGATCTCCATCACCGTCGTAATCTGCCGCTGAAACACCCATCGCCCCTATGCCGAGCTCCATGATTCCCGCTACCGAGAAGCGCCCTTTACCGTCATTGCGCGAGACAACCATTCGGGCGTAGGAAGCAATCACCAAATCCTGATCACCGTCATTATCGAGATCTACAAAGAGCGCACTACGACAGGATTCAACCCAACCTGTCCCGGACTCCTCCGTGAAGTCCTTTAGACTACCATTGGGCTGCTGGACAAAAAGACGATTGGGAAGACCTCCCGGCTGGCAGAGATAGAGATCCTCCAAACCATCGCCATTAACGTCACCGAGGGCAGTTCCCGGAGTACCTAGTAAGGTCATTTGCCGGGTGTCCTGTATTCTCTGGAGCCAATAGGGGTATCCCAACTGCAGCTGGCGGCGGTAGGACTCATTGCCCTTGAGAATTGACTCCGTGCAATCGGCGAAGAGCCTGCGTTCTCCCTCGCTCTGCTCGAATCGCTGCAGCAAGACCCCGGAGAGCATGAGCTCCTTTCCGGACCCACTTCTCTTCCATGTCGTCAACCAGTCGCCATGCTGCTCTAACACCCCACTTTGATCTATTCTCGCACACTCAATCAGAACTCTGGCGCGCACCAGTTCCTGTTCCACCTTCAACTCAACAACCTTGAAGCTGCAGCGACGGGACTTGGCCTCTCCTCCGAGGGCATTTGAAATCATCTGCAATGCTGAAGTGAACCCAGCCCGGTTCGAGTAGGACACTTCTTCCGGGACTTCTCTACGCCGGACGACAACGCCTCCGCCACTCCAGGTGTCCTCTGAAATTACTGGAACTAGAACGGAGCCCTCAACATCCTGTCCTACAACCTTACTAAGCAGGTCCTGATCAAAAACATCACTGGTGATCTGACCGGATATCACCGCCAGCTTTTTCTTGAGAAGATCGTGCAGTGCCTCGGACTCCCAGCCATCTTGAACGGGATCATCGAGTTCCTTCCAATCGTTCAGCCCGGCAATAGACGATACACTCTCAAGATTCCTTGAGCTGGAGAGAGTCGCTCCCTTCCCGGGATCAGACTCGTCGTTTATCACAACATTCCCCGACCAGGGGCGCCAGATTAGAAGGCACGTG
>DFWB01000125.1 GCA_002380675.1 Akkermansiaceae bacterium UBA4145 | reverse complement strand
CCCCCGCAGCCTCAACAGATTCATCGTTCTTCACTTGAATCCGGTTGGGGTCTCCATTGGGAAGGGTGGCAGTCAGATGATCGAGAGGGATCAGCTCGAAGTCCCTGCCCATGTGCTTTAGTTCGTGCAACACGCCTTCTTCCCACTTGGCCTGCAAGGCTGGATCCGGGGAGACGAGTTCCCGTTCTGCCCGTTCAAGTTCCTTTTTGACCGACGTTACTTCCAGATCAGTGGCAAGGGGTGTTCTGGTTTGAATAAATGGGCGTGGATTCACTCCGCTGTCTCCGTCATGGCCACGGTCGTCAAGAGTGTTGAAAAAGGCGAAGAGCTTGTAGTATTCGACCTGCTTCAGGGGATCGTATTTATGGTCGTGGCATTGACCACATCCTGTAGTGAGGCCCATGATGGACTCTCCAGTTGTTTTCACCCGGTCGACCACGTAGTTGACCAGATTTTCTTCCCCAATAGTTCCGCCTTCGTGGGTGACGGAGTGATGCCGATTGTAAGCTGTTGCGATGAGCTGACTGTTGGAGGGGTTTTCGAGGAGGTCGCCAGCCAATTGTTCGATTAGAAACTGATCGTACGGCATATTCTGGTTGAAGGCCTTGATGACCCAGTCCCGCCAAAGCCAGGCATCGCGCCCGCCGTCGATTGAGTAGCCATTTGTATCAGCATAGCGGGAAGCATCCAGCCACGGCAGAGCGAGTTGCTCTCCAAAGTGGGGAGAGTTGAGCAGCCGTGTGACAAGGCTTTCGTAGGCATTATCTTTTCTGTCCGAGAGGAAATTCGCGATTTGTTGTTTCGAAGGAGGGAGCCCGGTCAGATCGAGATGAAGACGCCGGGCGAGGGTGCGCCGGTCAGCCTCGGGGCTGAATGTTAAGCTCTCTTTCGTTAGGCGGGATGCGACGAATCGGTCGATGGGGTTTTCTTCCTTTTCTGCGGGAAGAGTCGGTAGCGAGGGAGTGATAAATGACCAGTGGCCCTCGTATCTGGCTCCTTGTCTGATCCACTCCTCAATAAGAGTTTTCTCCTCCGTGCTGAGCTCCTTATGGGAATCAGGTGGAGGCATGATCTCATCAGGGTCGTCGCTAACGAGACGTTCCCAGAGCATGGATTCCGCAGGTTTGCCTGCTTGTATCACAGGTTCCTTACTCGTTCCCCCTTTGAGAAATCCGTCTGCAGTGTCGAGGCGGAGCTTTGCCTTGCGCTCTTGCTCATCAGGCCCATGGCAGGCAAAGCAATTTCGCGCCAATATCGGTTGGATATCGCGATTGAAGCGGACTTCTGATGATTCGCCCTGACTTGTCAGGGCTAACAGCAGAAAGATGGGTAGGCGCTCCCAGTTCATAAATGCTCTTCCGGATGCAAACATGAGAGGGCAGGAGTGACAAGCCGGGGACTTGAGGAGATTCTTCTCAGAAAGGAGTAACTAGTGAATGGGGAGCCGGCATGTTCGGTTTCCGCTTGGCACCTTCTCACCCTCCTGAAATGCTGTGAAGGATGCACCTCAAGTGCAAATGCCCGCATTGCGGAACGAAAATTCGTTATCTGGTCGAGCTCTCCAGTGGGTTTTCCCACTGTCCGCGGTGCAAGACGCAGTTCCAGTTGCCTGATGCGCCCCCGGGTATTCCGAGGATGGCGGGTCGAAGCCCTTTGGAGGAGCGTTCAGGCAGGGCTCAAGTGGGGAGAGCTGGAGTTGGGCTGGGTCGGATGGGCGCTCTGAGCCTTGCCTTCACTGATCCGATGAATTCGCAGCCCGCTGCGATGAAGTCGATGGGGAAGGAGACGATGTTGACTTGGGGTTTTCTGATGTGGATAGCATTTCCGATCGCGGGATGGCTGGCGTTTTGGAGAGGAACGAATGTCCTCAGCGGGCATCTCTTTGGTAGTATTCTTGAGGTTACAGGAAACTCGAGGCCTGACGCACAAGGAAGCACAAAAGTCGCCGATCACATTGCTGTAGCGGCAGAGCTTCTGGTTTTTGCGCTCCTTCTTCTTGGAGTCCTCAGTACCCTTAACATCCTCCATGGCCGACGGGTGGCCGTTCGTGGAATCCTTTTTACTACAGCTCTGGCACTCCTTCCATTTGTAGGACTCTCGTTCTATTTCTCTGTTCTCTCCTTTGTAGATCTCAAGTCTCCAGAGGTAGATAAAGCTCTTGGGCATCTCACAATGTTCCTAACGCTATTCTCTCTGAGCAGTTTTTTTCTCCTTCTCCTTTCCTCGATCACACGAGTGATAGGATTTTCACGGAAGGTGGGCTTCTGGCTGGTTCCCGGTAGCCTCATGGTAATTTTTGTGCTCTTCACATGGATCACCAAATTAACCAGTGAAATCAGTCAGAAGGGAGGCAAGAAGGGAGCTATGATGCCATTACATATGGAGGTTGCCGGGAACGGCGCCAGCTACCCTCGGGCACCTGAATTCGTCAAAACTTGCCAAATCCTTCAGGGAACTAATCCGATTCGGCGATCCTGACCTCCTTTGATTGCAGGTAGCTGAATTCGCAGTTTGACCGGGAGGCGCTTTTCCTGTGGCTTGGTAGGAACTCACGCAGCTCCATCATAATCATGAACATTACTCGCTTTATCCCAGCCGCCGGACTCGCCTCTGCGGTGCTATTCCTCGGACTTTCCAAAGCCTCCGCCGAGGTGTCTGTTTCCAAGATTTTTGGAGATCACATGGTTCTCCAGCAGGAGGCTCCTATTAGAATCTGGGGTGCAGCGAATCCTGGTGAACAAGTTATTGTGGGTGTTGCAGGAGGAGGAAACGCGCTCGTAAAAGCAGACGATTCAGGACAGTGGAAGGTTGAGCTTCCAGCGATGAAAGCTGATGGGAAAGCTCACACCATTACGGTACAGGGTTCCAAGGAAGCCGACAAGGTCACCTTGAAAGATGTCCTGATCGGTGAGGTCTGGCTCTGCTCTGGTCAATCCAACATGGAGTGGAGCGTTCGTCAGTCAATGAATGCTGACCGGGAAATTTCGGGAGCCAAGCATCCTCAGATCCGCCTCTTCAACGTTCCGGGGCATGTTCGCAATGCTGAACCAATGGATGATCCAAGAGGCCAGTGGCAAATCTGCTCGCCCCAGACGATTTCTGGATTCACCGCGGTGGGCTACAGCTTTGGAAGAGAACTACAGAAGAGCCTCAAGGTTCCCATTGGACTGGTGGGGACAAACTGGGGAGGAACCCGGATTGAGCCATGGACACCACCAGTTGGCTTCAAATCAGTTCCAAATTTGAAGGATTATGTGGAAAATCTGGATGCGATTGAGGCAGCAAAGAAGAGTGGAGGTAATCGCCCCCGTCCCAAGGGAGGAGCGGTAGAGATTTTCAATGGAATGGTTGCTCCTCTCGTTCCGCTCAGTGTGCGCGGTGCAATCTGGTATCAAGGAGAGTCAAATGCTGGAGATGGTCTTCGCTACGAATACCTGAAGGAAGCGCTGGTGAACGGGTGGCGTTCTGTTTTCAAGAACGACAAGCTTTCATTCTACTGGGTCCAGCTAGCAAATTTTCAAGGGCCGAATGGAAACCCCGCTGGTGGAGGATGGGGTCCCGTGAGGGAAGGTCAAAGAAGAGCCCTGAGAGTACCGGGGACGGGAATGGCAGTCATTATTGATATTGGGGACGCGCGTGATATTCACCCCAGGAACAAGCAGGATGTGGGCAAGCGTCTCGCGCTGTGGGCTCTGGCCAAGGATTATGGGAAAGAGATCGTGTATTCAGGGCCTCTCTACAAGAGCATGAAGAAAGAGGGAGATTCCATCAGGATTAGCTTTGATCATGTGGGTTCAGGCCTGATCACAGGCCGCAAGGAAGGATTGAATCCAGTTATGGAAGTCGGTGGAGGCCAGCTTGGGCATTTTGCTATCCAGGGAGCTGATGACCAGTGGCACTGGGCGAATGCAAAAATTGATGGAGAGACGGTAGTTGTATGGAAGGAAGGTTTGAAGGATCCCAAGCATGTCCGCTTCGGGTATGAGTCAAACCCAGCAACGATTAACCTCTACAATAAGGAGGGTCTTCCCGCGTCTCCCTTTACGACCGACTAGAAAATCGGTCGCATGCTTGGCCG
>DFWB01000026.1 GCA_002380675.1 Akkermansiaceae bacterium UBA4145 | reverse complement strand
CTGGCGACCCCGGGCAAGGCTGCCCTCATCCCAACTACGGACAAGGGCCGCATGATCCGCTTTTTCCAGCGGCTGTATGCGTGCCCCATTGAGGCGAAATCCTGATCCCGCTGTCAGCTGAACCCTTGTTCCGTAGCCGGACAGGGCGCCATATTTGACCTCTGTCAGCTGCCTCTTCTCCGCTTCAGGAGCCGGCTCCGTTCCAGGCTTCCAGTTGTAATCTGGTGTGTTAACGGTGTCTTCCTTTCCCCCTGAAAGCGCTTTCACCTCAGCGAGGCTCAGAGCCCTCTTCCACCAGCGAACATTGGAGATCTCCCCGTTCCAAGTCCCTCCAAAATCGGAGGCCCCTGCCCCAATCTTGAAACGGTGACCATCTACATCGGGTCTCATGAGTTCCCGCTTCGCTGCCTCGAGACGACCATCCACGAACATGCGGGCGGTCTTGCCGTCCATTTGCAGAACCGCCACGTGGGCCTTGCCATCATTGACTCTCTTGTCTCCCTCAATGTCATCCAACCATCCCACATCGTAAACGAGTTTTCCGTCCCGAATGAACAGCATCTTGCCGTCTTTCACCCAGGCACCTGCAGCGGGAGCCTTGGCCACAAGGGGGCCCTCTCCTTTGGTCTTGAACTTGACCATCACCGTGAAATCACGATCAAATCTGAACATCTCCGAGGAATCCTTCACATCAGCCAGAATCGCATTGGATCCGGACGCGCCCTCTGGCGCCGACCCCGCTAATTCCTCTCCTGAACCGACCAGCTTGCCCTCGTGCCAGACCCGGACCCGAGCCGCCCGTCCGATGGCGTGCTCATAAGCGAGCTCGACCCGGCGCCCCTCACCCGCAGGCAGATCCACCACATGATTCCCAAAGACAACAATCTTGGCGCCCGAGGACTCCGCGGCATCGTAGTTAAGAAGAAGTCTGAAGTTGGAATACAGACGGTCACTTTCCAATTCGCATGGTCCCTCAGTCTCCGGGAACATGTTTTCGAAAGTCTCGCCCAGCGGGAGAGAGGTTGCAGGACTGGGTGCCTGCCCGGACACAGATCCTGCCTGAAACAGTATTGCGACCAAAACAAGGGAGAGGGATTTTAGAAGATAATTCAAAATTGATGGGTAATTGTTACCTGCCACTTACCCGAGATCGCCGGTGGCGCCAATGCGATTTCCGAGGTGTCCCATTCACATTCAAGTGACCCACATCTCTACTCTTGATCCGTGGGGATGTTTCCTTCCTTCGCACTCGGACAAAATGAACCCTTCTCAGATCATTTTTCGTTAAAAGAGGCCTTCACCTAGGGAAAATTGGATGCGTTGATCAAAGATCCTGCAACCCCCCGGAGTTCCCCAGAGGGCAGATGGACCTGCTCTGCGGACCATTGCGGGAGACTTCCTCGGCCTCAACCCGGTGATGACACGAATTTTCACAACAACCAGATACCCTAACCGGGTATTAGGTCGCACTTCCAATCATTCGGAGGAGTTGACCAGAATGGGGTTTGTCACGAGAGTGCAGAACTCAAAGGCGCCGTATTGAGCTTCTATGAACCCTGACACTCCCCTACCCATCAGGATCGGCATCTGTGCCCTGATGCTATCTGCCGTCGCTCTGGCCGATCAGTATGGGCCTCAGGCCTTTGCGGTTGCGAACGGAACAACCAGTCTCGGCGATGGAACGACCCTCGCTGGGTCCGACGGAATCGCCTCGGTCCAGGGTGGAGCCTTGCAGTTAACCCGCGCCGGAACCAGTGACACTTCATCCTCTTTCCGAATTCCCCCCCTCAGCAATTCCTCTCAGGGGTGGAACGCAACCTTTGAACTTCTCCTCGCAGATAATCCCGGAGGATCAAATCCCGCCGACGGGTTCTCTTTCAACTACGGAGCAATTCCCCCTTACAACCCGTCGCAGTCTGACGAGAGCGCTTCGGATGCCCATGGGGGGGGCGAAGAAGGATGGCATCCGTCTGTTGCACATATTTCCTTTGAGGTCGACACCTGGGACAACGGGGGTGGTGAGGACGGATTGAATATCGCCACCAGCGGTGAAGACATCGCGTTCGAAAACCAAACCGTTCTCAGAAATGGCCAGTCAATCTCTGGATTCATGGAGGTATCCTGGAGTCCGACTGACGGGGCGAGCATGAAACTTGATCTTGGGTCTGGATTACTTCCAGTCTTTACGAATGTGCCTACCCCTCAATTTTCAGGAAATGACAGTTATAGATTCGCCTTCAGCGCGAGAACAGGCGGGGCGCATCAGAGCGTTATCATCGACAACCTCCAGATTACCACAACTGATGCTACCCTGATTCTACTTCCGGAACCCGTCATCTCGGAATTCATGGCGGACAACGAAAACACCTTGGAAGATGAGGACTGCAGGAGCTCAGACTGGATTGAGCTCTTAAACCCGACCGCGGAAACACGAAATCTCGGAGGATGGTATCTTACCGATAATCCCGCGGACCTCACGAAATGGCAAATTCCTAACCTCTCCCTCGAGCCAAACGAGCGTCGGATTATTTTCGCCTCTGGGAAGGACCGTCCGACGGGGGAGTTGCACACAAACTTTGCCATCGATAAGGATGGAGGGTTTCTGGCTCTCGTCAGACCAGACGGCCTGACGGTGGTGTCCTCATACGACTTCGGTCAACAATACGAGGACATCTCATACGGACGGCTTGGAGAGGCGCAGTCCGAGGGCTACTTCGGAAACCCCAGCCCCGGCGGCATCAATGTCGCTCCTCAGGGCATCCCAGTCTCGGAAAAACCGGTGTTTTCCCATGATGATCAGGTCATCGTAAGAAGTATCAATCTCGCGCTCTCCACTTCATCTCCTACCGCTACGATCCGTTACACAACAGATGGAAGCGATCCTACTTCCAGTTCATCGCTCTACGTCACGCCCATCCGAATCTTTGCCACTACCCGAGTGAAGGCCCGCATCTTCGAACCCGGGCGAGAACCCGGTCCGGTAAGGGATCGCACCTACCTCCGCCTTGCCAGCGATATCAGGAATTTCAGCTCCGACCTCCCGATCGTCATTATAGACTCGTTTGGTGCCAACATAGACGGAGAGTCTAGCGCCAACTCCCAGAACCCAAGACGCCCCGTCCAATCCATATTTCTGGATGTGGACGACCTATCCGGAAGAGCCTCAGTGTCCGATATTCCGAACTTTGCAGGGCGTGGAGGAATGCGGGTTCGCGGACAAACCTCGTCAGGGTTCCCGAAGAAGCAATACTCCTTCGAAACCTGGGACAGCGATGGAAACGATAAAGACGTAAGCATCTGGGGCTGGCCCTCCGAATCCGACTGGATCCTTCATGCCCCCTATTCCGATAAGACCCTTATGCGGAACAAAATCGTCTACGACTGCAGCCGGGAGCTTGGCTATCCCTCTGTCCGTACGAAGTTCTGTGAGCTCTTCTTTAACTCAAACGGCGGTAATATCTCGATGGAGGATTATCGGGGGGTCTATGTGTTCATGGAGAAAATCAAGCGGAACGAGGACCGGGTGAATATCAAGGAGCTGGAAAACTGCGACACTGACCCGGCCTCCATCACCGGGGGCTATATAATTAAGAAAGACAAGGGGCAGACCGTTGACATCACCCTGACCACCGCACGGGAAGGCCATCAACTTGCCTTCGTTGAGCCCGACCTTCCCGGCAGCGCACAGCAGGCATGGCTCCGGAACTACATGAATAGTTTTGAAAATGCCCTCCACGGACCGGAATTTGCTGACCCCCTTGAGGGCTATGCAAGCTACATCGAGGTCGACTCATTTATCGATACCCACATATGGGTTGAGGTCTTCAAGAACATCGATGGCTACCGCCTGAGCAGCTATTTTTACAAGGACCGGGGTCGAAAACTGGTCGCCTCTCCCGTCTGGGACTACAATCTTTCGCTGGGAAATGCGGATTATCTTGAGGGAGAATATCCTCAGGGATGGTACTACTCTTTGGTAAGCGCCCAGGAGTATCCGTGGTATGGGCGCTTGTTTCAGGATCCTGAATTCGTGACGCGCTACTGGGACCGGTGGTTTGAACTACGCAAGAGCATGATGGCCACCGACCGGATGATGAGCCTGATCGACTCCTACACCTCAGAAATTTCAGAAGCGGCCACCCGTAATTTCACGAAATGGAACACTCTTGGCACTACCTTATGGCCAAACGCGAGAGTATGGACGCCCCCCGCCCCTCTCCCGGGTAGCGACCGCAATCTTTCAGGAGCTTCCAGAAGAGACTCCCATCAGGATGAGGTCGACTGGATGAAGGGGTGGCTGTGGGCGCGGCTCGACTGGATCGACGACCAGTATACCGCTCCCCCCTCATTCAGCCGCTCGGGAGGGCCCGTGAATCCAGGCACCTCTCTAACCATGAGCAACAACTCCGGTCGAAATGGCACGATCTACTACACGATCGATGGGTCTGATCCCAGGAGCCCGGGAAATACGAGCTCGAGTGTTCTTCTGCCCTCCGGAAGCCCCCTGCAATGGATTATTCCCGGCGGACCTGTACCCGGCTGGAACAGCATTAACGGACCGGGCAATCTCGCAGTCTGGGAATCTGGGAATGCAGGGATCGGCTACGAGAACTCTCCTGACGATTTCGACGACCTGATCGAAACCCCTGTTCCGCAGAGAACCACCAGTCTCTATACCCGTTTCGAGTTTGATATCGATAATCAGAACATTATCGACGGGTTCAACACCCTCTTTCTCAATATCCGATACGACGATGGATTCGTTGCCTACCTTAACGGGTCACGGGTAGCGGGCCCAAACGCCCCGGGTAATCCGTCCTGGGACTCCGACGCCACTGGTTCCAATCCAGACAGTGCGGCGGTCAATTTCGAAGCTTTCGATATTTCCGCCTCTCTCAGCCAACTCAGGGTTGGAAACAATGTTCTGGCGATTCAATTGCTGAATACGGGAACCACCAGCAGCGACCTTCTTCTCGACCCACAACTGGTTGGCGGCAACAGCGGATCCCTTATCTCCCCCTCCGCCTTCCCCTATTCGTCCCGGCTGACCCTGAACGAATCACAAACGATCAATGCCCGCATTCTTGCACCCGGTGGATGGGGTGCACTCCAGACTGAGTCCTTCCTGGTAGGTGGCCAGATGGCTTCCGCGGACAATCTTGTCGTCAGCGAACTCAACTACCGACCTGCCCCCCCAACACCCGAGGAACAATCCGCCGGCTTCGACGCCCGGACCGATTTTGAATACCTTGAAATCATGAACATCAGCTCAACTGATATCGACCTCGAAGGAATTGCCTTCACCAAAGGAGTAAACTTCGATTTCAACCTTGGAGACGTCCATTTTCTGGCCCCGGGTGAAAGGGTTGTTATCGTCAGTAACCGAGATGCCTTTCTGCTCAGATACGGCAATCGGCTGTCAGGGACCCGCATCGCCGGGGAATTCAGCAACAATCTGAGCAACGATGGGGAAACCATCATTCTTTCCAATGCCAGCGGCAGCGTCATCCGTAACTTCACCTACAATGACGTCTCTCCGTGGCCAGAGGCGCCCGACGGGGACGGCCTGTCCCTGGTCCTGCGAAGCCCAGCCAGTGCTCCTGATCATGATTATCCTCCAAACTGGCGCTCAAGTATTACACCGGATGGAGTGCCAGGTGGCTCCGACAGCACCGTGCTCACAGGATCTCCCTTGGATGATGACGACGGCAATGGCTTAAGTAATCTGGTTCAGCATGCCTTTTCCGTTGCCGGAGTACGAATGATCCAACCCTCAGCCTCAATCAATAGCTTCACTGACGCTGAGACCCCAGTGGACTACATGACCTTTTCCTATACCAGAAATCTGGCGGCAGACGACGTCGTGTTCACGGTCCAGATCAGCCCCGACCTCCAGAACTGGATTTCAGAGGGGGACACAAATATCCTGCCAGTGAGCCGTGTCGAAAACGGCGATGGGACTGAGACTCTCACCTACCAGTATACCGAACCCGTTGCAGGCTACGACCAGCTCTTCGGACGGGTCCTGATTCAGCACCTCCCCTGATCGGGGAGGTGTCATACGATTTCCTCACATACCGGCATCAGAATCGGGCAAGGGCTATGGAACCTGGACCAAGATATTGTCGAGGCAAAGTCCACTAAACGTATCCAGCGTGCCATCACTGACAAAGTTGAACTCGATAAGAACCGATTCCCCAATTGCGGCCGCAGGAACAAGAACCTCGATAGCGTCGTAATCTACGTCAAAGATCGTCATATCGATCGGCACGTCCTCTCCCAGCTGAGACTGGTCGGAGGAG
>DFWB01000263.1 GCA_002380675.1 Akkermansiaceae bacterium UBA4145 | reverse complement strand
CTTCTCCCTCGCCTTCTCCTTCAGACCCATCATCACCACCACATACGCTATCCGGATTAATCGCACCGTCTGGGCAGGAATCCCCGATTACAAACTCCGGACCGTTGTCATTCGGGTTCTTACAACAAACCTGGCAATCGTTGATCTCAGTCGTCGCCCCCGAAGCCTGATCGCAAGCGTACTGAGTGATATAAGAGGTGTCTCCCTCTCCCACAACACAACATACGGACCCACACTGCGCATCATCCACGATGGTTCCCATTCCAGCAATACAGAAATCTACGGGATCCATGCCTACCGCGCTCGAGTACTCACAACAAACCACGCACTCCGAATCCGCGGCCGTCACACCGCCTTGAGACGTACACTGAGACTGAAGAATATATTCGTTGCCGCTCCCAGAAGAACAACAGACCATGGAATCAGGCTCTTCTTCGCAAAGCGCATCGTCGAGTTGGAGAGAGACATCACAATCGCTATGGGAAGTGAAAGCCGCGCCGGTGTTCGTCTTACAGCAGACCTGGCAGCTCTCATCTGAAGCACTCGAACCATTGAGCTCCGTACAAGCTGCAGCGCTCATCACTGAAGTCTCGCCTTCACCGTATGCACAGCAGACATCTGCGCATTGAGCGTCATCCACAACACCGCCTGGAGCGGGAATGGCTGCGCAAAGTGCTGCCTGTTCCATCACCACAGCGCTACCCGTGTCACAGCAGACCATGCAATCGGAATTTGCAGTCGAAGTTCCACCCTGATTGCTACAAGCCTCAGACGAAATATAACTGGCTGTACCATCCGCACCCGCGCAGCAGGTCATGCACTGCTCCGCCTCAAGAGTGGTCCCACCCTGCGCGGCGCATGTGGACGCCAACACGTAGGCTAGAGCATTGCCGTCACAGCACACCATTGCCTCAGGATCCGAACAGATCGCGTCATCAACCGCCGTCCCATTGGCAAGGGCGCAGGCTCCATAGAGCACGGTCGCCGCCGCCTGCCCATCCGTATAGGCGCAGCAGACCTCCTCGCAGTTTGAATCCACCGTTTGCTGGCCGTTATTCCCGAGACACGCTTCCGATGAAGCCTCCAGACCGAAGCCGCCATCCACATAACGACAACATACTTCTTCCGGAGGATTACAAAGGTCATCGGGCTGTACCTGCCCTTCCTCGCATTCGCTACCAAGGACATATTCAGGCCCGTTGTTATTGGGATTCTTACAACAGACTTTGCAGGGCTCATTGTCCGTCACAGTCCCCCCTGCGCCAGTACAGGCGGCCTCTGTCAGCTCGGAATAACTGCCATCGGAATTCGCACAACACAGTGTGACTTCACAATCAGCGTCCGGCAAAACAGTCGTCTCACACGTCCCATCTTCGACCATCACCGGAGCTGCCGATGTGGCACAACAGACCATGGTGGCCTCGCAGCCATTGACGAAATTGAGGTTCCCTACTGCACCACACTCAAGAAGAGAAACCATCGCAGGCCCGGACTCTGTGTTGCAGCACATGATCTGCTCACAATAATCCATGGTCGTCGTGATACCGCCTTGCTCCGTGCACTCTGTGCTCGTCGCCAGAACCACGCTTGCCTGAGTATCGGTGATCTTGCAGCACTCGTCTTCTTCAGGCTCTGCGCAAACAGCATCGTCCTCAATGGTTCCTTCGCCCGCGACACAGAACTCAGCGGCCGTTATCGTCGGCTGACCACCTCCGGGGAACTGACAGCAAATCTGACAGTTGCCGCCCGCAACCGTCGCACCAGCGAGTTCTTTACACTCAGCATTGGAAATATAGGAATATGCTCCATTCGACTCGCAGCAAACCATAGCGTCAGGATCCTCGCATTGGTCATCAGCGAGCAGCTGCTCAAGCGTGCAATCCAGGTAAGGGACAAGCTCATTACCCGCTTTGGTTTTGCAGCAGACCTCATTTTCACAGAAAGCCATCTCCGTGATGATTCCATCTTGAGACGCGCAATCGGTGGCCGTTGCCAGGAGCGCGTTCCCTGTATCGGGACCGAAAGAGATCTTACAACACTCTTCTTCCTCCGGCGGGTTGCAGGCATTCTCCCAGTTGATGCTCAGGAATGGACACTCGAGGAACACGGTCATCTGCGGTCCATTCTCGGTGTTACAACAGAGCATCTGCTCGCAGTAGTCCAGCACCGTGGTGATACCGCCTTGCTCCTTACATTCGCTGGCGGTCGCCATCAAGACGTTTCCGGTGTCCGCTCCAAAGGAAATCTTGCAACATTCTTCTTCTTCTACAGGGTTGCAGGGGTCCTCTTCTTGCCCCGTCCATGTAGCGACAAGTTCAAAGAAGGTACATTCCGAATAGGGCATATAGGCCGGCCCACTACCCGTGTCGCAGCAGACTTCCTGGCTGCAATATTCATCATAGACCACAGCACCCCCACTCGCCAGACAATCCTCCGGAGTTGCATTCCAGGCGTCGCCAATGGTCGGAGACTCTATGCCCTTACAGCAGATTTCTTCCTGAGGAGGCGTACAGGATTCCGTGGAAAGAAGCTGCAAGAAGGTACATTCCATATAGGGAAGGATCTGAGGTCCACTCTCCGTCTGGCAGCAAAGCTCTTGCGCACAGTAGCTGTCGGGAACGAAGGCCCCTCCTTGCTCCGCGCAATCTGAAGGGTTGGCCATCAAAGCGTTGCCGGCACCCACGCCGCTCATAATCTTACAGCACTTCTCTTCTTCAGCAGGAGAACAGGGATCCTCGGTGGTGGCGTTGTCATAGGTCGCCACGAGCGCGAAGAAGGTACAATCGGAGAAGGACATGAACTCGGGACCATTGCCCATATCGCAACAAACCTGCTGCTCACAATAGCCATCGTAAACCTGGCTGCCCCCCTGCTCGAGGCAATCCGTAGGAGATACAACGAGGGCATTTCCAGCGCCTTCTCCTTCGTTGATCTTGCAGCAGATTGGGCGCTCACAAAGATCCGGGTTCAAGGGTGCTCCTTGAGTACAGCCACCTTCAACCCAGACAATCCCATCCTCGGTCTTACAACATTCCTTATCCTCTTCTTCACAGACATCATCAGGCTGGACCTGGCCTTCAGGGCAATCGGATGCAGGGACGACTTCAGGCCCCTGCCCATTCGGGTTCTTGCAACACACTTCTTCGACCACGGGATCGCAGAGCTCATCTTCCACGACTTGCCCCTTCGCCTCCTTGCAGTCTTCCCCGGAAGCTTCCGAAAAGCTCCCATCGGGATACGAACAGCAGATCTCTTCTACGACTTCTTTACAGTCGCCATCATCAACCACGGTTCCACCCTCGGCTTTACAAGATCCTGAGGTCGTAGTCGCAGCCGGCGCGTCTTTGAAGGCGCAACAAACCTCTACGCAATCCCCTTCTTCAGCGCTTTGTCCACCCGCGTTCTTACAATCCTCCGCAGAGGCCTCACTGAAAGAGCCGTCTTCCTTCGCACAGCAGATATCTCCCTCGGTCTCGACGCACAGGGCGTCTTCCACAACCACTCCATTCTCAATATCACAGGCTCCCTTGGCCATGACCTCCGGCTCAGCGCCCTCAGT
Organism: Akkermansiaceae bacterium UBA4145; assembly: GCA_002380675.1. Lineage (GTDB taxonomy): Bacteria > Verrucomicrobiota > Verrucomicrobiia > Verrucomicrobiales > Akkermansiaceae > Roseibacillus_B. The sequence goes on along the minus strand of DFWB01000263.1, from coordinate 1,427 downwards.
CTGACAGCACAGTTCTTCGCAATTTCCGTCGGTGGTCTGCTCTCCGACTTCCGGATCACATCCTTCAGGGCCGACCACCTCGAAAGTACCATCGAAATTACGACAGCACATGGAGGTTGGCGGTGCACAGTTGGACTCATCCACGGAGGTGCCTCCTTCCGCCAGGCAATTCCCGATCAATTCACCAAATGGCTCCTTATCCTCGGTGTCACAACAGACCTTTTCACAGTTCTTCGCTTCAGCCTGCTCTCCCTGATCCAGGCAGGTTTTCGGATCTTCAGGACTGAATCGGCCGTCTTGAGTCTTACAGCAGATCTCCGCGCAGTTTTCGGCGGCAGCGTCCACGCCGCTTTGATCCTTACACTCAGCAACGGTGATGTAGAGGAACTCGCTCTCCACATCACAGCAAACAAGATCTGAGCTGGACTCTTCATCCGGCTTCTTGGGGCTATCGCTGCATGCTGCGAGCGCAACCATCGCCAACAAAGCGACGAAGACCGTACATCGATGAACGAAGGAATATCGGGAAAAACCATAAATCATACTATCAACTCCTGAAACCGAGATGATGACCTTACCATAATGCGGCCCTAGAGCCCCCTTTTTGGATTGTAGCGTTTCTCACGAGCGCGCGCGAGGCCCAGCGGAAAACAGAAAATCGGGCATTTTCCTTTGTCTGGGTCGTAAAGAAGCCAGGTCGCAATTTGACACACCCCGGGTCGACCACGTTATCTGACTGGCCAGATCGCCACCGATCACGATATCCCACCACCCCAGCGCGGGGTGCAGGAAAGGAAGGAGTCAAACTATGAGCTACGATGGGCAGACCATTCAGGTATCTGCGAAGGACGGGATCGCCGAACTCGTCTTCGACGCTAAAGGGCAACCGGTAAACAAATTCGACCAGACAACGGTCCAGGAACTTAAAGAAGCCGTAGAGGCGGTTTCGGGCTTATCTGGAATCAAAGGGCTCATTGTTCGAAGCGCGAAGAGCACCTTCATCGTCGGCGCGGACATCATGGAATTTGGCGCCCTTTTCGCCAAAGACGAAGAGGTCATCGCAGGTTACCTCGACGAAGCAAACGCCATCTTTAGCGCTGTAGAAGACCTCCCCTTCCCCACGGTCACAGCCATCAACGGCACTGCTCTCGGTGGCGGATTCGAGATGTGCTTGTCCACAGATTTCCGTGTGATGACGAAGACGGCTTCTGTAGGTCTTCCTGAAGTGAAACTCGGAATCTTCCCAGGCTTCGGTGGAACGGTTCGTATGCCGAGACTTGTCGGGGCAGACAATGCCATCGACGTAATCGCAGCAGGAAAAACCCTCAGGCCCGACGCCGCGCTTAAAATGGGCGCCGTAGATGCTGTGGGGAACGAGGGTCAGCTCCTCGAGGCGGCCAAAGACATCCTCAAACAAGCCGATGGAC
>DFWB01000273.1:720-6805 GCA_002380675.1 Akkermansiaceae bacterium UBA4145 | reverse complement strand
CTTCTGGCGGGAAATCTACCCGATCTACGAGGATGCGATAAGCTCGCTCGCATATTCTCGTCTTGTCCTTGTAAGTTGCGGCTTGTCCTTGCTCATCAAATGCCATCACTACGACTGCTGCTCCGAAGCGGCGGATAATTCTGGCTTGTTCGATGAATCGCTCTTCTCCCTCCTTTAAAGAAATGGAATTAAGAATGCCTTTACCCTGGAGACATTTGACACCTGCCTCGAGGATTTCCCACTTCGAAGAATCGATCATGAAGGGAACTCTTGCGACATCTGGCTCGCCTTGGAGAAGGTGAAGGAACCGGGTCATCATGGCGACTCCATCAATGAGTCCTTCGTCGAAGCAGATATCGATAACGTTGGCCCCATTGCTGACCTGCTGGCGTGCTACCTCCACGGCCTCTTCGAGGCGGTCTTCCTTGATCAATTTTCGGAAGCGGGGCGACCCCGCCACATTCGTCCGCTCACCGATAATAAGAAAGTTTGACCCTGGCCCGTGTACGTAGGCGTCAGTGCCGCTAAGACATAGGGGTAGGGATTCAGGAGTCATCGTCCAGAAAGAGTCATTGCCCGCGCCCTGGGTATACGTGGTTGATGAGGTTTCACCGCCTCTGCGATTGCAGCAATATGGCTGGGGGTATTGCCACAGCAGCCACCTGCTATGTTGAGGAGTCCAGACTTCGCGAATTCTCCCATGTATTCAGCCATATGGTGAGGCTCGAGGTCAAATCCGGTTGGGGCCAGGGGATTGGGTAACCCGGCATTAGGGTAGCAGGAGGTAAAGCAATCAACGGACTCTGCCAGCTCAGCCACGAAGGGCCGAAGGACATCCGGTCCTTCACAGCAATTTAGTCCGACTGCGAGGGGTTTGATGTGACGGACTGCTATCCAGAAGGCTTCGATCCGCTGGGCCGAAATCAGGGTCGCTCCACCACTTCCAACCGCTGCGGAGACAATGACAGGTAGAGAAGAACCCCGCTCCTCGAAGAGCTGCTGGATCGCAACCAAGGCTGCTTTTGCATTCAGTGAGTCAAAGATCGTCTCCACGAGGAGAAGGTCGCATCCGCCTTCAACCAGAGCTCGAGCCTGATGAAGATAGCTAGCCTGCACCTGATCAAAAGTGACTGGACGAAATGAGGGATCGTCATGATCCGGGGCGTTGCTCAGAGACAGGGTTAATGGGCCCATCGCACCCGCGACAAAACGGGGAGTTCCAGTTTCTTCTTCAATGCGATCAGCCTGCTCTCTGGCAATGCGAGTGCTCTCGATATTCAGGTCTTCAACGAGTCCGCGAAGGAAGTCGTTTTCGAGAATCTTCTGGAAGAATTCGGGATCCTTGCGGCCCCCTTGTTCGCGGGGATCCTCAACAAAAAATTCGGCTTGGGACAGGGTCGTAGCAGAGAACGTATTGGTCTCGATGATGTCTGATCCTGCATCGAAAAACCTCCGGTGGATGTCTGCGATGGTGTCAGGTTGTGTTAGGGAAAGGATATCTCCATTGTTCAGCAAATCCTGAGGTGCATCAGTAAACCGGTCACCCCGGGCTGCAGACTCAGAGATACTGTATTCCCGGATAGTGGTCCCCATCGCACCGTCGAGAAGCGCGACTCGGGAGCGAAAGAGGTCGTGAAGTTTTGCGGTAGGGTCCGATCTCATCGCTCCCGAAGCCTAGAAGTACGAGCCGGATTTGCAAGATACAAATCAACAAATCTCGATATGTTGATATGTAAAAACAAGAATAAACCTCTGTAAATACGCATGAGAAAGGCTCGGAGATGGCCTTGTGGAGACGACTACGAAGGTATGGCCCGAACCGGACCAACCGAGATACCTCCATCGACCAGAATCGTCTGACCGGTCACATAGGCACTGGCATCAGAAGCCAGCCATACCACCGTACCGTCAAGATCCCCGGGTGCGCCTGGGCGGTCGAGTGGAATGCGTTCACGCAGGTAATCAACCCAACCCTCATCCTCGTACATGACCTTGTTTTGCTCGGTTCGAAACCATCCGGGAGCAAGGCAGTTGACGGTGAGTCCATGGGATCCCCAGTCGTGAGCCAGACTCATGGTCAGTTGCTTGACTCCGCCTCGGCTTGCACCGTAGGGAGCGAGTCCTGCGTAGCCGGCCACACATGTGACTGAACCCATATTGATAATGCGCCCATATTGTCGGGGAATCATCAGGGCAGCATGAGCCTGTGCGAGAAAGAATAACCCCCGAAGATTGGTCTCGAGAACCAGATTCCAGTCATCCCAGGTCACCTCCAAGGCGGGCTTGCGTACGTTGCATCCTGCATTATTGACGAGAATATCGATCTTTCCGGCCTGCTCCCACGCGAGGGCGGTAGATTGTTTGATGCTCTCCTCGTTTCGGACATCGAGAGAGACTGTCCACGCTTTGCGCCCCAGTTTCTCAATTTCGCTCTTGGTCTCGAGTAACGGGCCTTCCCCGCTTCGACTCGAAATCACGAGGTCGGCTCCCGCCCGTGCGAGGGCGAGGGCAAAGCCCTTACCGAGGCCACGGCTGGCTCCGCTCACGAAGGCAGTTTTCCCAGAAAGATCAAAAAGAGAGGCAGGCATATAGAGGTAAAGAGGATTGGGGGGAGAGGATTAGTTTACCCCGGTTGCAGGATCACTTTCAGGAGCGATTCTTTTCCCGATTCGAGGCGGGAAAACCACGATGCTCCCTCGGCGAGGGGCACAACACATGAAGTGAGAGCGCGGACATCGATTTCGCCTGCTGCGATGGCCGCGATGGCATCTGGATACTCGCCGTTAATGGCGCAGGAACCAAGGATGTCCAATTCGCGCGTCACGGCCGCCTGCAGGGGAAACTGTACGCTTGGAGCAAGATTGCCGACAAGGCATACCCGCCCGCCTTTGCGGACCAGATTGACGGCCAGTTCCACAGTGGAGCTAATGCCAACAACTTCCAACACTACCTCGGGACCCTCGCCTCCGGTCAGGGAGCGAATGGTGTTCTGGAGATCATCGTGGTCAGGTCGAAACGCTGAGCTTGCTCCAAGCTGCAGTGCCAGTTTCAGCCGTTCCTCCGCGAGGTCAATTGCGATAATATTACGGCAGCCAGATCGTCTAAGCGATTGGATAACGAGAAGGCCAATGAGCCCTGCGCCAACGACGACTGCGCTTTCTCCTTCCGCGATATGAGCTCGGTTAACGGCATGGAGAGCGACGGAAACTGGTTCCGCGAAGGCCGCTTCCTCAAAAGGGAGACCTTCGGGAATCCGGTGGCAGATTCGGGAGGGAACGACAACATAGTCTGCGAACGCTCCCTGCCTGCGAAAGTCTGTTGTAGAGACTCCAAGAACTTCCCGGTCCACACAGAGATTGACCCGCCCAGCTCGACAGTAATCGCATTTGCCGCAGTAAATGGTGCTGTCAAAGGTGACCCGGTCTCCCTCAGTCCATCCGATAACGTTGGATCCACAGTCTTCAATCACTCCGGCTGCCTCATGGCCCATTACCAGTGGAGGGATTCTTCTTCCGCTGCTACCGTCCATGCCGTGGATGTCACTTCCGCAGATCCCACAGGCCTTTACGGCTATCAGAAGATCATCAGGACCCGGTACAGGTGTGGCCTTTTCAACGAGTTCGAAGGTGGACGAGGAGATTAGTTCGAGGGCTTTCATGAAGCGGTGGACACTAATTACTTGCCCCGGAAGTCGTAGCAAATGATGCGAGGAGGGGCCTGAGTAAGCAAGTCGTGTTCGTTCTGGGAGACGTAAAGAAGCCCGTTGTGCAGGGTAGGGAGGGTCCAGCTGGAACGAGCAGCAAAGAGACGGGCTCTCTGAACTGTTTCGGCGCCCTTTGGGCTTACCTTGAGTTCTGCGAGGACGCCGTCCTCCCCGAGGCAGAAGACCCGCTCATCCGCACGGAGAAGGCTTCCCCGGAAAAGCCCGTTGATTCGCCCGCCTTCCCGCCACTGCATATCCTCTTCCCAGAGAATCTCGCCGGTAGTGGCATTGGCGCATTTGAACTGGGTGTCCGGAATATTGCGTCCAGCGAATCCGTAGAGGTGTCCATCAATCTGTAAGGGCATCATCCAGTGCATCCCGAACCAGCGCTCTTTCCAGACGATCTTGGATTTGAGCCTCTTGTCGTATTCCAGGACCACGCCACCGACGCCGTAACAATCTCCGAGATAAATTCTCCGGTCACTGAGGACAAGTGGGCTAGAGGCTAGAACAGACTCGTATTTGTCCGCTCTCCATGGGAAACGGTCGTAGACCTTCCCCGACTTTACATCAATGACGAGTAGTCCCCCATGAGGGGGTCGGCTTTCACCTGCTGCAGCGACCACGGCACACTCTACTCCCTGGAGTGTTGTGATAGTGGGAGAGGCGTAGCTTGCGCCCCACTGGTCCTTTACCTCCCAGAGAGTGGACCCATCCGCAATAGAGAACGCCGCAACGCACACTCCCTCACCGTTTTCAGCGCCTCGACCGCCCACATTAAGAATAATCCGGTCCTTCCAGACAGGGCTGGGGCTGGGTCCGTAGCCAAAGAAGTTGGTTGGGATATTATACTCCTTTCCGAGGTCACGCTTCCACAGGATCGCTCCGGTCTCGAGGTCGAGGCAGTGAAACTGGCCAGTGACACCTGTGACGTAGATGCGGCCCTTGTGAATCACTGGGCTTGATCGGGGCCCTGGGCTAAATCCATAACGATCGGAGTAGGTAGCAGGATACTTGACCCTCCAGTGTCGCTTCCCTGTATCCGGGTCGAGGCAGTCAATGGCCTCCTGACCTGACCCTGTAAGGGTGCTATGATTAAGTCGGTGGAAATAGATCATTTTGCCCTCGGCGACCAGGGGGCTGGAGTAGCCTTCACCTGTTTCCCGTTCCCAGACCTTGCTGGGCCCCCCTTCGGGCCATCGGTCGAGAAGCTTGGTTTCCCGAGAGGTCGCGTTATCTCGGATGCCAAGGAACCGGGGCCATTCCTCGACGACCGCGCCAGCAGGAAGAGGTTTTGGGTCCCCGTGGTAGGTTAATTTCAGGTCCTGGCTGGTGCCGGAGCCGGTCGCAGCGAGGAGCATGAGTGCGGCGGCTAAGGTGGTTCGATTCATGGGGTTTCTCTGCGGTGAAGGTTCCCATGTGCAAAATGCGACGTCCAGAATCAATGGGATAAGAGAGGGAAACTGATGCTTTAAGGTGAGGATTCTCTTGATTTTCCGGCGGCGCGCCCCTAAGCCTCCCGCCCATCAGGAAGACATTCTTCATGCTCGGGTGGCGGAATTGGTAGACGCGCTAGATTAAGGATCTAGTGGGGTAATACCCGTGGGGGTTCGAGTCCCCCCTCGAGCACCACTATTTTTATAGCGCGAGACGGCTCTCAAGGGCTTAGGTGAGCAGAAGGTCAAAAAGAGCTGCTGCCCTTATACTGCCCTAAAGACGCCAAGTTTTTTCAAGCGGGGCAGGGGGTAAGTTAGATTGCTGCGCATGCTCCGGGAACCATGGGCGAGAAAAACGCAGCCGCCCACAGCCCCCGGGGCTATTCCAACGCAGAAAGAAAAGGCCGCCCCGGAAACAAATCTGAAGCGGCCTTACACCTGCACTCAGTTGCCTGAGCGGAAGGTTCCAAGACGAACACCGCTATGAAATGCTAAGATCGTACAGCCAAGAGTTAAGATCAAGGTATGCTGTCGCGTTGCGTGGGTTCTCTGCGAGTGCATCATAACGCTTGGCCTGCTCTCTAAGTCCGACTACTTGGCTGGAAGGTGCATAGGGAAAGCCTTCCATGTCGGCGGCCTTCTGCTCGTTGTCCTGCGCCTTTGCCGCCATTTGCCTAGCGACGTTGATTCGGATCGTTAAGAACGGGCCCCGGAAGCCACAAGCCCCCGTGCTTGCCCCCCAATACCCTCTTCTGATTGGGGAAGGGGATCAATGAACGAAACACTCACAAACTTCCGCAAAGCAGTAGCCGACAACGCTGACCTGCAAGAAAAGGTGAAAACTGGTCCTGACTTGGTCGCGCTCGGCAAAGAAAACGGCTTTGAGTTCACGCAGGAAGAACTAGAAACCGGCTGGGAAGAACTACAGGAATCTGATGAAGGCCTT
>DFWB01000273.1:0-389 GCA_002380675.1 Akkermansiaceae bacterium UBA4145 | reverse complement strand
GAGTTGGATGTGGTGAGTGGTGGGAGAGGACCTCGTCACGGCGAGCCGGGCTCTTGCTGAGGCCCCTCGTATTTTGGGGTAAACTTGGCAACTTGATCTCTCGGGGTGAACTTTCGGGGCCTGAAGAGAGGGCGAGGGTGAATGTAAGGTATTTCTGGGTTGGAACTTTTTCGGTGCCTAATTATGGGTTGGCGCTTTTCAATCGGGTGCTCTATTCTGTGGGAGATATGAAGCCCTTTTCGAGTCTACTTATTTTGGCAACTCTCTTCTTTTTTGGCTGTGGAGAGAAAGAACAAGAGGCCGCGAATCCCAAGATTCCCGCGAAGTCCGAGGCAAGGCCTGTCGTCGCACCCGAGCCCGAGCCAACTCCTGAGCCCGAGCCGACTCCT
>DFWB01000262.1:7638-7857 GCA_002380675.1 Akkermansiaceae bacterium UBA4145 | reverse complement strand
CGGCGGCAGGCACAGTTTCCGGAGGAAGGACCTGCCCATTTCCTGCCGCAACAAAGCTGCCAACCGCGATGGCCAGGGTGCCGTTCTGAACCCCGGATTCAATCGATATAGCGGTTGCCTCCTGTCGCTTTAGGCCCAGAAGCTGACCGGACACAAGTCCGAGGCCCAGCATAGCAAGGTTCAGCACTACAGAGACTGGGGCTAAGCTTCCGAGATTTG
>DFWB01000262.1:6852-7361 GCA_002380675.1 Akkermansiaceae bacterium UBA4145 | reverse complement strand
AGCATAGCAAGATTCAGCACTACAGAGACTGGGGCCAAACTTCCGAGATTTGACGAGAAGACCACCCAGTTCTGGGCCAGGGCAGCAATGATAATCAGGATGAAGAGACCGATTGCGGTCCGGGAGACCCCCGGCCCGATACGCTCTGCCAGAACAGGAGCGCGAGCTGTGAAGGTCATTCCAAGCGCTACCGGAAGAGCGGTGAGGAAAAACATCTTCAGGCTCAGGCCGGTAATATTCACCTTCAGGGCCTCCTCCTGCATGAAATGGCTGACACTGAAGGAAACCAGTAAGGGCACGGTAAGAATAGACAACAAGCTCGTCGCGGCCGTGAGAGAGATGGAGAGAGGGGCATTGCCCCCGGCAAGCTTAGTCAGAAGATTGCTGGTCACACCTCCGGGGCAAAGGGCCAGAACCATCAGGCCCACAGCGAAGACCGGCGACAAACCGAATACATGCGCTAACCCGAATGCGATCAGTGGTAGCAGAACCACTTGATTGAGTAGCCC
>DFWB01000262.1:0-6464 GCA_002380675.1 Akkermansiaceae bacterium UBA4145 | reverse complement strand
CCCAAAGAAAACATAATGAATGCGATAACGAGGGGGAGAAGAACACTGACGATCATGAGGGAGCGAAAGCAATCCTTTCAGTCGCACGCCTTCCATGCAAGTTTCAGGATCGACTTGCTAGAAGGATGAGGACGAGGAGCCCGAAAAGAAGTTGGAATTGCTCGCACATAACCTAATGCAAACAGAGGCAGCTTTTGATCAGCTGCACAAATCTTCCATGGCATCACCAAGCGCAGGAAATAGAAATGAATAACCCTCAGCCTTCAGTCGTCTCGAAGTGCAATATCGACCTAACAAAACAAGTTCCGGGTCAGTCCGCAGAAACCAATAGGCTCCAAATCGGATCGCCCATTCGGCCACGGGTAGCCCCAAGGGCATTCCAATAGCACGCCTAAGCTCTCGCATAAATTCTTCTTGAGAAACCGGATGGGGTGCGGTCGCGACATAGACACCGCGCATTTCCGTATTTACGATCGCGTGAGTGATAAGCGCATTCAAATCATCAACATGAATCCAACTGATTCCCTGAGTTCCGCTACCCACACGACCTCCAAGCCCCAGTCGGGCGAGCCTCCGCATCTTTGGGAAGGCTCCACCGGTCATGCCGAGAACAAAGCTAGTCCGGAGAACGACCTGGCGCACTCCTGAGCAGGCGCCTTGTCTGCAGGCCTTTTCCCATGCCTCACCTACCTCGGGAGCTAGACCATTTCCGAGTGCAGAATCTTCATCGCACCACGCCTCAGGCGGATCACCGTAGATATGTGCGGTAGACATTTGGACCCAGACAGGCGGCCTGCCTTCGATGCCGCGCAAGGCCTCTCCAACGGCCAAGGTGGAATCCACCCTAGAATGGAGAATTTCGTCACAATGAGCGGCACTCTTGATGCAATCGACCGTGCGTCCTGCAAGATTTACGACTGCCCGGGCTCCCTCCAAGTGTCGAGCCCACTTGCCAACGGTTCGACCGTCCCATTCAGAATGTGCCCATGGGCCTTCTGCCTTCGGTGCATGGCGGGAGATGAGAACAACCTCATATCCGAGTGCATCAAGATGGCGGGCGAGGCTCAGACCAATGAAACCTGTGCCTCCCGTAATGACGACTCTTCCAGTTGGCAAGGCGTCTATGGTTGGTGCATTCAACATTGGACTAGCTCTCTCCGTGGGATTGCTGGAGCGACAAACTCCTTTCTTCAACGAGGAAAGACAAAAAAGCGATCCTATTTCAGCCAGGGAGTTTATTGAGACCTGTCTAGAGCATTGCTCCGATGACATCTTGGTCATTGATCGTCGTGGATTTTCGGAGTTGTATCCCCCTCGCAGGATTGCGGCAGGCATGAGGAATTGGCCGAGAGATCCACAATGGCACGGAACCTTCCCCTGATGAAATCTACCCCTTTGACGGAAGGTCCAATCGGCTCTCATATCCGTAATATCACACTCCCATTGAGCGTGGGTTTCTTTTTCAACACGATGTACAACGTGGTGGATTCGTTTTACGCAGGGCAGGTGTCCACTCAGGCCCTTGCCGCACTGGCTCTTTCCTTTCCCGTCTTCTTCGTAATTATCGCGTTGAGCCAGGGGGTGGCTCGAGGCTCCTCGGCTCTCATTGCGAATGCCATAGGTGCAGGAGAAACCGACAAAGAAGAGGCCTATTCCGGCCAGGTATTCTCGCTGGGATTCGTGTTTTCGATTATCATAACTGTGGCAGGCCTGGCTGCTGCGACACCTCTGTTTGAACTCCTCGGAGCATCCGGCCGCTATCTCGACCTCGCAAATGCCTACGTGCGCCCGCTCTTCTGGGGCGCGGGCTTCTTTTTGCTGAGCAGCATGAGCAATGCGATCCTGCTGGCACACGGCGATAGCAAAACGTTTGGAACGGTTCTGATCGCGGGGTTTTTTGCGAATCTCGTGCTGGATCCTTGGTTTCTCTATGGAGGGTTCGGGCTTCCGCCGTTGGGCCTCGCTGGAATTGCCTGGGCGACGGTAATCATCCAAGGGCTGGGAGGAGTCTACCTCTTTGTGACTGTTCTACGGCGAGGGTATATTCAGGTGCCCAAACTCTTGAAATGGCCGCAGCTCAGGATTTATGGGGAGATTCTCCACCAAGGTATACCGACCGCGTTTAATATGATGTCGATTGCCCTCGGGTTCTTTGTCTCAACCTATTACCTGAATAGTTACGGTGAAGTAGCGGTAGCAGCATTTGGGGTAGGCACCCGGATCGAGCAGATGGCTCTCCTCCCCGCACTTGGCCTAAGCTCCGCCATTATTTCGATTGTAGGGCAGAATAACGGAGCGGGCCGCATGGACCGGGTTCACGAGTGTGTCTCCTTGTGTATTAAATACGGCCTTCTTCTTGTGACGGGGGCCTCTTTGATTTTGCTCATTTTTGCGACCCCCCTTGTCCGACTATTCACAAGCGACCCTGCGGTAGTGGATGTCGGTACCAGCTACATCCGAATCATGGCTTTTATTCAGTGGGCATATGTCATGAGTTTTATCCATATCGGCTACCTTCAAGCGGTCAAAAAGCCGATCTACGGCTTTATTGAATCCATCATCCGAAAAATCATTCTGCCGGTAGGGATCTTTCACCCCCTAGTCACAATGGTCGGTATCGCGCTGACAACCTTCTTTCTCGCGATGGTCGCGATTAATATAGTAATGACCGCGGTCACCATTCTTTATGCCCAGTGGGTCCTGAGAAGCAGCATGAAGGCGAAAGTCCTCTGATCCTTGTTGGATCGCCCTCCGACAGCGTAGAAATACCGTCTTTGGAACTAACGGGATCGTTGGTCAATCTGAATGAGCTTGCCGATGACTTGATCACAGATCGCGTGGGAACGCTCATTACATGAATTCGTGGCCACCGAAAACGCGCGATCCAGACCTGGAGCGACCCATACGGTGGCATACCACATCGTATTGCTTCCGCTGTGAGTGAAAACCGGTCCTTTTGCCCAAGCTCTCTTACCAATCACCCATCCACCAGCATATGTCCCTGATGGCGTCACTAGCTTCCGGCGAGCCTCAGCGTCGAGCCTGAGATCCGGTCCTTCGGGAAGATAACATCTGAGAAACTTCGCCCAGTCCGACATGGAACAGTGGGCGCGGCCCGCGGGCCCGAGGGCGGGAGCGTTATCCGATTGGTTCGCTCTCCAATTCTTTCCAGCCCTGACGTGCCCCCACGGTTGATCGACTTGCCCGATCCTCCCGGGCGCACCAAATCCAGCGGACATCATCCCAAGGGGTGTAAACAAACGATCCTTAATTAGAGATTCCCATGTCTTTCCGGTTGCTCGCTCAGCCATGCAGCCGGCGATCATATAGCCCAGATTCGAATATTGATACTCGCCTCGCTGATGGAGAGCTGGACGCTTGAGGGCTTTCGTTAGCAGGGCGACTCGTCGCTCTAAAATCGGAAGGTCCTCATAGGACCACCAATCCACGGCGTTAGCCGGCACTCCTGCCCGGTGAGTGAGTAATTCCCATAGGCTAATCCGGTGAAACCCGGGTGCGATTGCACCCTTTGTGTCCGGCAGAGCCTCTATGAGTGTGGTCTCCCAGCGAAGCTTACCCTCCACAACTAGTCTCGCGATTACAGCCGCCGTCATGGCTTTTGTGCAGGAGCCGAGGTGAATCAGGTCCGAGCTCTTCAAGGGAACGTCGGTTCCAAATTTGCGCACTCCAGCCGAACTCAGGGCTATGACTCCTTCAGATGAAGTGACCGCTCCAATTATGCCAGGGATCTCTTCGCGGGCGACCGTGTCCACAAGGACCTTCGCTACCTCAGACGAAGTCTGGCCGTCCTCGGGAAGGTCAGCGCTAGATGAAAAGGCGCTGAAGGAGAAGAGGGCTAGTATTCTCCATCTCATCTGATGACCTTATGGTTTGATTGAGGCAGTTGGTCTGCTCTCAGTTGGGACGGATCGCTAATTAAGCGCACGCCCGAAATCACGGCATCTCCTTCTGCATCGCCCGGACAGGAAATCCGAACGACATAGGACCCCTTCCGTTCTCTTTTGGTGATCCCAAATTCACTCACAGGAATCGAATCCCACGAGGATGATTGCCGGCCAGGGTCCTGCGACGGATGAGTTCGGGTGAGTCGGCTTCCATTTGCTTCAACAGTGATGGTGCGAGGCAGGCCTTTCTGCGCAAACCATTGGAGTGCCAGATAATGCCCAGCCTCGGGCTCTACCTTGATCGTGAACTCCAAAGACTTCGTGCCAGTGATCGAGTAGGCGTGGCGCCCATTTACAAACCGCGTTCCCTTATCATCACGGGAAAATTGCATCCACGCGTGGGGATGGGCTGTGCCATCACCAAGTCCCAGATCGCGGAACACCGAATGCATCGCATTGGACCAGACTGCGTAACCACTTGTGTTTGGGTGGACACGATCGGGCAGAAGCTTGGGAAGGGAGGCGCCATCGCTTCCGGCAAAGAGACGGTAGGTCTTCACCACTGTAACTCGTGCATCATCATCCCAAGTCTCGGCATAAAGGGCGTTGATTTTCTGAATTTCGGCAACCGGTCGATAATCGTCCGGAGCGCAAGGAAAAGTCTCACATACGATAATGCGCATGGTTTCACTGTGCTTTTTCAGACGATCCACAATAAGTTTTACATTGGTAAATACGGTTTCACCTCGGGCCTTTTCTGCGAGATCATTGGCGCCAACCATAATGACCACTGCCCTTGGATTGAGGTCCAGGACGTCGCCCGGCAACCGCAGGAGGAGGCCGCGGCTTGTGTCGCCACTAATGCCCCGGTTCACGACGTTCAAGCCACCGAAAAACCCCCGAAAATCATCGTTCCAGCCCTGCGTAATCGAATCTCCGAGGAAAACGATCGAATCTTGAGGTTTCTGAGGCTGATTGAGCCACGAACTGCGTCGCCCTTTCCAGACCCCACGAAACCAATCAGTCCTCCTTAAGGGGCCAGCGCCAGGAACCCCTTCATCGCTATCGGGAATGCTGAGGGGGTCCTTCTCCTCAGCCAGAACTCCATGCGATAACACAAGGCAGAAGAATGCGCCGATTCCGATCTTTAGAGAGACCCTTCTCATGGTGGGGGATAGTGCTCGATGAGCCCCTTAACGGTCAAGCGCCCCGGGGAGAGGCGTGGACTAAATATTCACGCACTGTTCTATAGGAATCTTTCAAACCCAGAGTTGCAAAAGTCCTTTTCAGGATGCATCCAAGAGATCCCGGAAGAGCAGTCTGCCTCACAATGGGAGTCTGCACCCACCTAGCCTAATGAGTGTTTACGAAAGATCAGCGTCGACCATCGCGTCTACGGTTGCTGCTGTCTCCCTCGTGCTTTTGATCGCTCAAGAAGCGGCTCATGCCGATGACACGTCCAAAATGCGATCAGAGGCCAAGGCGACCTTCGCCTTGAAACCACCGGTAGATTTAGAGCGTCTCAGTATCAGCGCTACCCATGATCTTAACCTCGGTGAGAGTCCCTCGATGTTCATCAAAGCTTTATGGAAGCAGTTTACTGGAAGGCTTCCCGATCAAGATCTTGTCCGGGAATACAGTTCCCAAATAAGGTCAGGAACCTTTCGCCGCAGAATCGACCTAGGTGTCGCCCTTGCTGAAAAGGCCGGGGTGGCGCCTCGGTGGCACTACTCCGACCCCTGGCAAACCCAAAAGGTCCTCGAACCCAATACAACCAAGAAGCTTGCCCGTGATGTTGGCGCGGTGTTCATGTTTTTCTTTACAAGTCCCGAGGGACCTAATGGTGGGCCAGGTTGGGCGAACAATCATGTGCCTGGGATGACTCTCCCAGCTTCGATTTACCGCTCGGATCCCACGCATAAGAACCTGTCGAAAGATGGATTATATCATCCAGACAACGCCGGCTTCTGGTATCGGGAATTCAGAGACAGTCGGCATGCGGGGTTGGATTTCCTGCTTTTGAACGTCTATGGGCCCGATCTTCAACCCTCCACGATATCAGCCCTACAATCTGGTTTGGCACGCCATCGGGAGGACGATGGAAAGAACGTTGTGAAACTCGGGCTTTTTGACGACACGTGGACCTGGGGGCAGCCTTGGTTCGGCGACTTCTGGAAACAGAAACCCGACTGCCAAAAAGCCACAGAGACAGCTAAGATTCTCTATGAGGCAAAGTGGAAGCCCTTCTTCGAAGCGCTACCGCGCGAGCACTGGTATCTCATCAATGGGCGACCGATGATCTACTTCTACAATAGCAATACGCTGCAGAATAAGCAGAACTTTGACCGTGTCCTTCCTGTAATGAAGGAGCTGTTCAGAAATGACTTTGAGGTGACTCCATGGGTTGCGGTAGATACGGCTTTTAATTATCGGCCCTCGATGAAAAACGTGTCTGACTCCCACTTCAAATGGTACACATTTGACCTCGCGGAACATTACGCCAGCGAGACACGAGGGGGGATCACTCTTAGTCACTCGATGGTCAGATGGGATGGCGTC
>DFWB01000237.1 GCA_002380675.1 Akkermansiaceae bacterium UBA4145 | reverse complement strand
AATTTGCGGGCCAATTCAGGATTGCTACGGCTGACACGGACGGAAAATGGATTGCCCGGCTCGAAGCAATGCCCGCGAGCAGCGAAGGAAGGCCCCTTCAGATCCGCTCGTCCCAAGGCCGCATTACTTTCAAAAACGTCGTGGTCGGGGAGGTCTGGCTGGCAAGCGGGCAATCGAATATGCAATTCCCCATGAGCGCGTGCGCGCGCCGGATGAAGACCATTGCAGCCACGCTTCAGGAGCAGCCCGATCCCAATATCCGCTTTCTACGCATTAGCTGTCCTGACAGCCCCAGCTTGAGGGAGATCAAGCGGCACGAAGTTGCGTGGAATGTGGACTCCCAGTCCACCCGTCCCGGCTACTCCGCCGCCGCCTTCTTCTTCGCTCGCAAGGTCGCAAACCACCTTGGAGTCCCAGTGGGAGTCATTGAATCCTCGTGGGGGGGGAAACCCATCGAGGGGTTCATTCCTTCAGAGGAATTTGAAACCAGTGAGGCTCTACGACCCATCGCCGAACTCGTCCGGAACAATAAGCTGGAAGAAGTGGGGACCTTGGAAGGAGGGGTGATTATCCGTAACACTGCAGGGATGCCCGGGCGCATCTTTAATAGCAGGATCGCCCCAGTCGCACCCTATGCCGTTGCCGGGGCCATCTGGTATCAGGGAGAATCAAACGCCGGCAAGGGGGAAGACCCTCGGAACTACAGGTTTAAGATGCAGGCTCTCGTAACTGGCTGGCGCAAGGCATTCCGCAACCCAAAGCTGCCGTTCTACTTCGTTCAACTTCCATCCTACCGGGACGATGCCTTCGGTTGGATTCGCCTGCGGGAAGAACAGCGTCTGAGTCTCTCCCTCCCACAAACCGGCATGGCCGTGACCATCGACCTCTACGACACTGATATTCACCCCGCCAACAAGATTGATGTGGGAGAGCGCCTCGCACTCTGGCCACTTTCCCAGCAATATGGTCATTCCCAGAGGGTATGCGGAGGACCACTTTTCAAATCAGCGAAGGTAGAGGGCGAGACTATGCGGATCCAATTCGATTTCCTTGGAGGAGGTCTGATGGTTGCAACCAAAGAGGGGGCAGGTCCGGTCACGGAAACTCCGGCCACGGATCTTCAGCACTTTGAAATCGCAGGGGCGGATGCTGTCTGGCATCCCGCTACGGCCGAGATTGAAAGCGAGGAAGTCGTTGTTCAATCGCCATCTGTCAGTCAGCCCGTGGCCGTGCGCTACGCATGCCATGGAGCGCCGCGAAATCCAAATCTCTACAACCGTGCAGGACTGCCCGCATCGCCTTTCTGCTCGGACCTGGCGTTTCTTCCGTGGGCAGCCGATCCCGTTTCCGGCGGGACAAGATAACTGCGAACGCCCCGGCCGCTATCTTAAACCGATGCTCGAAGTCAACGTCCTGCGACGTCTCTCCAAAAGCGGAGTCTCACCAATACTTCAACCTCGGCATCCCACAATTCGCCCAGTAAGGGAACTACTGGGCTGTTCCGGGAAGGAACCGGTAATAGACCTCGAGCATCAGGGTCGTCAGACAGGTGATATAATGCACATTACCCAGCCCGTGCGCAGTGTTCGCAGGCAGAGGCCACGAGCCATCCCCGTTCTGAGCTGCAAGGGTTTTATCCCGGAACAGTTCGTTATACTCCTTCCAGAACCTACCACCGTAATTGATCATGGCCTGTGAAGCGTAGTAATGTCCATAGAGGTCAGTGTCTTTACCCTTCCAGTCAAACTTGATGTTCTTGTTAATTACCTTGCACGCCTTGCGGGGAACCGAGTGCGCTTCCTTGCCCCACAACTGGAAGCAAAGGGCCCCTGCACCGGAGAGAGTTGTTCCATCACCCCTGATATTCGGCCCCGTATACCCGATCGCACCACTCGCGTGCTGATTCGAAGCAAAGGCATCAAGACCATCACGCACGCACTTGGCCATGTTCCGGAACTCAATCCCGGTATGCTTACAGGCCTTGAGCGCTTGTAGACACCATCCCATGACGGAGCTGTCATTCCGACGATCTTCCGCAAACCGATAGGTCCAACCTCCTGCCGCGTTCTGTCCATCAATGATCGTTTGTCCCCCCAGCTGAACGGCTTCCTTCAGACCTGGAAGATTCACGCCAAGCTGGCTACAGAAAGTGTAGGCCTCCGCAATAGCGTAAGTTGCAATTCCGTGTTCGTAGACCCACTGGTTGGACTGCAAATCAGCTCCCAAGCGGCCCTTGTTCTTGGCACTCTGGTTGACAAGATAGGTGATCGCATTGGTCACCGTTTCTCCGTATTTTTCGGAAAGGGGCGTCTCACAATGTCCAAGGTAGGCCAGAAGAGCCAGCCCGGTGTAGGCAACTTTATAACCACCACCCCATGAGCCGTCGGCGGCCTGAGTGGTCTGAAGCCAATCCAAAGCTTTCACCACGGCGGTCTCACATTCTTCGGTCCCACCATTCTCTTTCAATCGCTGCATACGGTCCTGCGGAGAGCACCGTTTCCTCATCACGGCAGGAATATTTCCGAAACCTCCTCCACCGCCGTCACCGCCATTCCCCCATCCTTCTCCAAAGTCATCACCACTACCAAAATCGAGATTCGGTTGCGCTTCCGTCTCCGGAACAGGCACCGCGGTAGGCGACGGAGTCGTCGAAGCAATCACCTTTGCCATTGATGATGAGGGTGCAGAGGGCTTTCTCTGAATCTGTGGATTCACTTCCTTCTGATCCATGGTGTCTTCCTCAGGAGCGCCCGCCTGATAGGCCACGATAGTCGGAGACTTGATCATGAGGCTAGGCAGCAGGATGAAGAGAAGCACGAGGACCACGAGGGCGATCACCAGGAGGGCGATTACTACACTCGTGACTACGGAGTTTCTCCGCTGCGCTTCCAAGCGCGCTTCGGCTTCAGGGCTAAGTTGGGCGTGAAGGCTCATACCAAGGCGAAAATAAGGGTCTTGTGGATTGCTTGCCCCCGGAGGGACGGCACAGGCAGGTAGCTTACCTGTCCAATTTGGAAAATCCGCTCAAAAATCGCCAAATTTTATTCGCCTTCTTAGCTCAAAGCCTAACCCGATAGGAGGATCCTCCCCCCTTTTGCATCAAATCCCCGCACTTTTCGGCCAAAATCCAGCGAAATGAAGCCTTCTTTGCTATTTCCGACCCCAAGGGAAGCGAGCAATGTGCCTTTGCCAAGAGGCAGGATGCCCAATCCTGAGCGTTGCAGCAACCAGCGCGACTGCAGAATTCCCCCTACTCCCCACCAGGCTCCACATTCGGATCATCATCAGGATCTCTGGTCCAGATAATGGACAGCCCCGGGCCCTGCTCTTCAGGCGTAATAATCTCCCCCGAGGGCTTAATCACTTCCGGTACCCGGCGAACCTCTGTGTGTCCGTCGACGAAAAGAAGGACTCCTTTCTGGTTGTGCCGCGTCGCAAAGGCCCGTGGGTTGGCCTTGGGAGAACCGTTAAACTTCCTCTGAGCCTTGGAGTGCTGCTTGTCCTTAGGTAGTCCCCGCTCGAGGAATATCACGGTATTCGCCGGCTGCTGGATCGAGGCCAAAGTCCCTGGGTCCTTATATCCATCGAAAGATCGTCTCTGCAGTCGACTATTCATCCCTATGGCAAAATAGGGCCGCTCCAACTTCTTCTCGCTTTTCGCGTAGGGAGCCGCCCCTACAAATATCGGGTAGGACGAGTCATAAAAGGCCAGCGGGGCATTATCTTGACCTAACTGAGCCACCGAACGGTAGCCCATCCTTTCGGGCAAGACGTTATACCACGCTTCCTCAGCCTCCTCGCTGGCTGCCACCGCCCAATCTTCTGCATCAGCCGAAATTTCAGGCACATCGGCATTTTCCAGAGGAAG
>DFWB01000315.1 GCA_002380675.1 Akkermansiaceae bacterium UBA4145 | reverse complement strand
TCCAGCTCATGATAAAAATGAAGATCAGCCCTCCGACCAGAATCACCGACTGTCGCGCTAGCTGAGGCACCGTAGTGAGTAACGTCTCTCTTAAAACCGCAAGATCTGCCGAGACCCTGTTGCTTAATTCTCCCGCCCGGTGCCTCTGGAAAAACTCGAGGGGAAGCCGTACCAGGCGACTGAAAACATCCACCCGGATATCATTGAGAGCGCTTTCACCTGCCTTGATAAACCCGCGCACTCTCCAATAGGCGATAAATGCCTGCAGAGCGAGAATCGCGAGAAGGGTGATAACCGTCTGATTAATATTCGAGCGGATGACAGAGACATCCGGAGAGGCCGTTGAGTTCAGCATCTCGAGAGGCGATCCAGTCGGACTGCCAATGAGCTTGCTGAGATAGTAGGGAAAAGCCAGAGAAAGACCCGCAGTCACGAACAAGGCAATCAATGAGGGGACGAAAACCGTTCGGTAGCGATTCAAATACCCATAAAAAGCCAGCGCCGGGACACGTCTACGTGAACCCTCCTTCCCGGCATTCTTCTCTGAGCGCATGCCCGGATGGGACACCATGGCAGGCTGAGTGGCAAGCCTCCGAGCGCACCGTTGTAATCTTAAGGCAGGCTCCTGGTAAGATTCATCTCTCCGCTTCTTGGACCAAGCCCTCTTCCTCAAGGGTCACCTTAAGCCGGTAAAACATCAGATTCTGATCCGGATGATTCAGTTCATAGTCCACAATCTGCACCCCCTCAGAAAGAGCAAGTTTCTGCTCTACCTTTCTCAGGCCACTGACCCTCTGGAACTCTTTGGCCTTCAGGTCGGGGGATCCCTGAATTTCCCAGCTCAAACCGCGCTCAGGAGCATCCAGTCGAACCCTGATCCTGAAGCGAAGGTCGCCTCCACTGCCCTCAACCAGGAAAGGGATTCCCAGATCCTCCGGGGAAACAGGGTTAAGCCCCGAAAAGTATTCCAGCAAATCGGGCCTGCCATCTGATTCCGTGTCCTTGCCTCCTGCCTCGATTCCAAATTCTCTTAACCATTCATCAAAACGATCGGAAGGGGTCTTGGACTGACCATCAATCGCAGACTGTATCACCGCTTGGATTGCCGGAGCACTTCTACTGATCCGGCTCGCGAAGGATCGGCTCTCATCGAGGTCATTGACCGCACTCACCAAAGTCCAGTCCTCACAGGAGGTATCATCCCCACCAACATAAAAACCGGCTCCGTCAAACAGAGAGGCCAAAAACTCCGAACCATCTTCACAGATCGCATTCGTGTCATAAACTGAATCAGCTCCAAAGAGAATGCCTGCCAGCTTCCAGTCACCTCCCTTACGGATAAATACTCCCCCGCCGGAATCTCCAAAAGTCGCCTGGCACTCGTCGCGCCCAAGGACATCATCAAAGTCAGTGACCAGCATCGGCCCCCTCAGACCGACCTCGGAGAACCCATCGACAGTGTTCCTTCCCCAGCGGGCACGCTGATCTTCGGGCGCCCAGGTCCACCCCCGCCTCTGCCCGAATCGCCTTACCTCTTCCCCCCGGGAACGGCCCCGCCCCATCATAACGACCTCTCTCCCTGCCTCATCAGACGTCGTATACAGTCCCGCATACGCAGGGAACTCTCCAAAAACTTTGAAAATTCTCAAGTCTGTTCCCGGAATATCCAGAGACCCGTTACCTTCATTAAAATTGGGATCGATAAAATACACGCGATCAGCTTCTTCGCCCGTAAACCACGATCTCTGTATAAATGTTTCTGAACCCTTCCCAAGGTGAACTGCTGTAATGAAATGGCTGGGAGAAATCACCGTTCCAAGAAACTCCTTGTACTCACCCTGATAACACCAACCCGCCCCCTCGTAGAGGCCCGCCGGAGCCGTCTCCCGGTGATAGCTTGGATCGCCCGTTTCGAAGAACACAATACCAGAGAGTTGGCAAACCCCCAACAGGAGAGTGAGCCCTGCAAGGAGCGCGATCGAAAGTTCCTTGGTCGGCTGCATGACTAGAATTTGAGTGATCGAATTCAGGACTACCCCACAATAATAAGCATCTCCTGACTCTATACCAGATGTAGCGATTCTTCCACCTGGAACCGCGTTACTCTTACACTCGACCTACCCAGCCTCTCTTCAGAGCCTCGATTGGGCTATCTGGCGCGCCTCATCATCTGCCTCTATCAGAGCCTCCAAGGATGGGCTCTGTACGACCGAATGCTGCCCCATGACCTCCTCGACGAGACCCCAGATTTTCGGGAATGGTATGCCCCCATTAAGAAAGGCCTCTACAGCTACTTCATTCGCAGCATTCATTACCGCAGGTAGCGTCCCACAAACCGTCCCCGCCTCCCGCGCAAGCCGCAAGGCGGGAAAAACCTCCTCACGGGGCGCTTCAAAATCCAGACGAGCCAGGGCTGCAAAGTCGAGAGGCTCAAGCGAATGAGCAATACGATGCGGCCAGGTCACTGCATACTGAATAGGAAAACACATATCTGTTGTGCTAACTTGAGCCAGCACGCTGCCATCAACAAATTCAACCATGGAATGCACGATACTCTGAGGGTGAACCACGACCTCAACTCGGTCCATACCCACCCCGAACAGCCATCGGGCCTCAATCATCTCGAGCCCTTTGTTGAACATCGTCGCAGAATCGATTGAGATCTTCCGGCCCATCTCCCAGGTGGGATGCTTGAGCGCCTGCTCCGGAGTGACCTGATCTAGCACATCAGGACTCGCTGTGCGAAATGGACCTCCTGACGCGGTGAGCAGGAGACGACGCACTGCCTCAGCTCCAGCGGCATTTCCCTCAAGACATTGGAAAATAGCATTATGCTCGCTATCTACCGGAAGAACATTCACCCCTGCCTCTGCTGCGGCGGACATCACAATCTCGCCAGCCATGACAAGAATTTCCTTACTCGCGACAGCAAGATCTTTACCTGCCGCGATCGCGTCGAGAGCCGGTTGAAGCCCGGCCGTTCCCACGATTGAGATCAGAACCATATCTGCCTCGGGCAGACAGGCTAACTCTCTGAGCCCTTGCTCTCCAACATGCACCTCACTCCCCGAAGGGGCAGAGGCTAACACCGTCTCGCGCTGCGTTTCATCCGCAATCGAGAGATACTTCACTCCGAACTCC
Organism: Akkermansiaceae bacterium UBA4145; assembly: GCA_002380675.1. Classification (GTDB taxonomy): domain Bacteria; phylum Verrucomicrobiota; class Verrucomicrobiia; order Verrucomicrobiales; family Akkermansiaceae; genus Roseibacillus_B. The sequence goes on along the minus strand of DFWB01000315.1, from coordinate 1,626 downwards.
CGGGCCTGCGCACCGAGGACCTCTCCCTGAGAACCCGCAGCGAGTCCAACAACTTCCATAGAATCCGGAATCTCGCGCGCGACTTTAAGAGCACTCGTGCCAATAGATCCCGTGGAACCGAGGATAACAACTTTCTTGGGTTTGATGGCCTTGGTTTCCATGACACCGGGAGTAGAGCTACGATCCACCCTACAAACTTTGCAGATACAGATAGAAGAATGCAGCAGGGAGCGCGAAGCAGAGACTGTCTATCAAATCAAGAATGCCTCCAATACCCGGCAGGATCTGGCCAGAGTCCTTAACCTGCAGGCTACGCTTGAGAATCGACTCGGCCAAGTCACCTACCATCGCAGCGAGCGCAACAACGAGACCCAACCCAAGAACATGGGGCCAAGCCAGCCACGATAGCCCCTCGCCACTAAGAGCGTGAATGGCGAACGCCCCTCCTACCGCGAAGAAAAGAGAGCCAATGTATCCTTCCCATGACTTGGCCGGGCTGATGTGGGGAATGGCTTTATGCCTGCCAATCAGAGTCCCGACAAGATAAGCCCCCATATCGGTAAACTTGGCGACCACCACGACGAGAAGGATTAGCCAGAATCCTGAGGTTACCTCCGGGGGGTAGAGGGCCAGCCGAATAATAAATCCACCAAACAGCACTGGAACATACACAAAGCCCAAAAGCGCAAGGCTGACCGCTTTTACCGAAGAATCCCCCTCGATAGGAAAGCGCAATCGCAAGCAGAAGGAGCCCATGGTGACCAGCAGCACCCCGGCAACTTCAGGAAGAAAATCATTTCTCTCGAAAGAACTTTGGGAGCCCAGAGCTTGAAAGAGAATATACAGGAGAAATCCTGCACACACGATAAACCCCCAGCAGCGGCACTCCCGTCCGGGCGCCTCCCGGGTCAAGGCAAGGAACTCGAGACTACCGATCAGGGTAAAGAGAGCCACCATGACACCCATCAGCCACAGTTTGCCGCTGGCAAACACAAAAGCCACGAAGCCCCATAGAAGAATCGTGCTTAGAAGCCGCGCCCGGAAGGATGCAGCGCGCGAGGAGCCATTACTGGTTGCGGACACCATGGTTTGATGGCATCAAACCGCCTCGCTCTGGCCCGCGCAATGCCAAAACCCCGGGACTGGCTAGATCTCAAAAATAATGCGCAACTATGGTTCCAATTGCCAGTTTCATCACCCAGCACGGAAAATCCCGTGAACCAATCGAATAGAAAATGAAAAAGACACTCCAAACATGCACAGTGATTCTCGGCCTTATGGCGGCAGGGTCAATGACCTCCCTCGCTGAAGAGGAGACCGACGGAAAGAAACCTCCACGCGCCGAGCGCAGTGAGCGAGGCGAGGGCGAAGGCGAACGCCGTGGCCAGCGCCGCGGTGGACCTCGTCAGATCCCCAAGGAAATGCTTGAGAAGTTTGACAAGAACGGCGATGGAAAACTTGATGAAGACGAGCGCAAGGAAGCCATGCGCGCTCGCAGGGCGGAATTCATCAAGAAGTATGACAAGGATGGAGACGGTGAGCTCAATGAAGAGGAGCGCAAGGAAGCGATGAAGGGTCGTCGCGGTGGCAGGCCTCAAGGTCGTCGTCCAGAAGGTGGTCGTCCAG
>DFWB01000050.1 GCA_002380675.1 Akkermansiaceae bacterium UBA4145 | reverse complement strand
TCCCTCCTTCAGATCGATCAGAATAAACTCGCGCTCTCCCTTTGGCAGATTGTTGCAATACCACATGGAGGAGCCATCTGGGCTCCAGTTTGGGGTGATACGGGCCTTGTAGACATTTGCATATGTGACCGGGAGGAAACTCAGGGCGAGTGTAACGATGGCGCAGACGGATTGGATTCTCATGTGCTCCATGCAGTTTCCAATGAAACATGGCCCTCTTACAACCACGCAGTCCTACCATGCTGATGCATTTAGAGCTCTGGGACTCCTTTTATAGACAGGATAGCCTCGCACAGGCCCCTGAAGGGCAGTTAGTTCTACTTTAAAGGAGAATTACTCTCCCCTTAGTCGCGCAAAAAAGGGCGTGTTTCGATTCTGCGCGGGCTGAGCCATCCGGATGATAGTAGTAGCCCTGCCACCCCCATTATCTATCTGAGATACTGGTTCGATCAGGTCCAAAGCAGAGCTCCAGGTGATAAGGTCGCTTGAAACTTCGACGGAGAGAGATCCAAGAGCTCTCAGGTCCTCTTTAAAGCTGATAACCAGGTAGTCATTGGTTGCGCCATTGACCTGAAGCGTCTCAAGGCGGATGGTCAACGGAGGCTCTGCATCAGGTGATACAGGATCCGTCCCATGGAGAAATTCCATGAAATTGCTGATTGCGTCATGGTCATCGTCATCCTGAGGACCTCCCTGAAGATTGTTTCCCGCAGACCATGTGAGGTAGCTCAGGCCAGGTGAGCTTTCCTCTCCGGGCGTGCCTCCGGGATTGCCGCTGATGGTCCATTGAGAGGGGTCCTCCATGCTCGCATCGGAATCCGGATTGAGCAGAACGAGGCTCGAGCCTTCTCCATCGGCAGAGGTCGGCCAGGGCAGTCGATCATTGTAGGTAAAGTCAATGATAGGCTGAGAGGATGGCCCGGTAAGGAGGAGGGCCTCCCCATCATTGCTGAGTCGCCCGGTATATTCGAACCATTGAACGCCAGAGAGGGTTCCATAGCGCGCCTCAAAGGCAATGCGGTTCCGCAAGAGTAGGAGGCGATCACCTGATCCAAGAACGGTGTTGTCCGGAAAGTCAAAGTTGACTCCAGAATCAAATCGGACCCCGGTGAGGTCAATGTTTCTGGAGCCGGTGTTGAGCAGTTCGATAAATTCATAGTCATCCCGGTCGCTACTTATGAGTAATTCTTCCGGTGAGGAAGGCTCTCCCGGATGGTAGTGAAGTTCCGAAATGACGAGATTTCGACTGCTCGCGGGCTCGCTGTCTATAGTGAAAAGCGCCTCATTCAGCGCACTCCACTCTCCCGTGCGGGTATTGTATGCGCGAGCTCTTAAACGGGTAGGAGACTGAAAGAAGAGAGGATTGGAAACGTTATTGCCTCCGGCCCCAGTTCGGAGGGAGCTCACATTCGCAACCGGGTTCGGCACTCCCCCGGGCAGGCGGGGGTCACTCCCATCAACGGTGTAGTAAACGGTGCGGGCATCCGTGGACATGGAGACGGGGGTGGTGGGCATGACGGAGCCTCCATGCTGGCTGAAGATCGGGGCAATAATGTCGGGATACATTCCATACGACTTGAATCGGCTCACCATCGTGTCGGTTAGTCCCCGGAAGTGGCTGTTCATCAGGTTGGCTTGATAAGACTCCCATGATTGGGGCGAACGAAAACCCCAGCGGGCGGACTCAGAAATGAAGCCCAGGCGGGCCTCTGCGGTCCGAACCCGAAGGCGTCTGATGTTACGTATCGGAGTAAAAGCGCCATCGTTGAAGAAGTGCTTGTGAATACGGTCAGCGACCAGCATTCGAAAATCTTCTCCTCCCGGCCCTCCTCGCATTTCGGACATGACGTTGAGGGGTCCCGGGTGCCCTGCTTTCCCGGAGCTGGCTGGGCGGAGGTAGCCGTCAGCGTCCTTAATCATGAACTTGAAAGGGACTCCTTTCACGGAAGATCCGAACGAACGGAATTCGCTTTCCGAATCTCCACTGACCCAAACGAGCATGAAGTCTATTATGTTGGCGATATCAATATAGTCCGAGGCCTCATTGAAGGGGTCCTCTCCGAGGACAAGAGACTTGGTTGCGGCCCAAAATCTTCCAGAGCCATCATAGACCTCTTCATCGTTTCGGAAATTATCATTAGCGTTCACGGCTTCGTATTCATTCTTACTGCCTCCGAAATAGCTGGAGGCCATGTCTGCGCTCCATCTCTCACGCATATGATACTGACCCCAGTAGGTGCCATTCAGGTAGACATGAACAAACCTTCCGTGGGGAGCGATATTGCCCATGTCCAGCATGGTGTCGTCGGTGAAGCGATTGGACATATAGGCTCCCCTGGAATTCATGTCGTGGGAGCCACTGCGGAGATTGATGACATCGAACTCCTCTGCAGGAGGATGGTGCTTGTACTGAAAGCCCTCAAAAATCGGGTAGCGTACCTTGGTTGGGCCAAATCGCTCGCGGAAGGCTATGCGGAAGCTTTTCTTACGGAAATTGGTAAAGCGGCCACCGTAGTTGCTTAGTCCGGCATCCTCCTGAAATCCCTCGCGACCATCGGGAAAGATCATTTCGATTGAGGCCGGATATTCCTCACGGATATTACTTCCTCCCTCATTCAGAAAACCAGAGTTCTGAGTGATCAGAGATATGGAGGGAACGGCTCTCAGGGAGTTGAGCATCCGTGGCCCGTAGGTGGCGCTTTGCGTAATGCTGGTTCGCATCGCACTCTGTTCCACCACGTCAGACGGGAAGATATAGGTATGGGTATCTACGTTGGTAGGTTGTAGCCCATCCTTGTAGGCGATGGCGCGGACAACAACTGTACGGTTGATGCTCAAAGGTGTCCG
>DFWB01000077.1 GCA_002380675.1 Akkermansiaceae bacterium UBA4145 | reverse complement strand
GAAAAGTCTGCAATGGCAGAGTCCCGGATGCGGGTTCAGCATGACCTCGATAAGGTTTCCCGTGAGGTCGTTGCCCTCAAGAAGCAGATCGCAATGGAGCGCTCCGAGGGGGAGAGAGCACGGCAATCTGTGGCCCGTTTAACACTCGAGCTTGCGCATTGGACGGGAGCCTCTCCTGAGGCTGCGAGCATACCAGATGAACCGAATACGGAAGGGGAGCTTCTTGCTTCTCCCGAGGGTCTGAGCGACAAGGAAATCGAGCAGGGAATACCACAGGATGCGACGGGCAGGAGGCTCTCAGATTCAGGGGCCCCTTGAAGGAAGACCAATGCGCTAGACGTAGGGCAAAGCTTCTCCTACGCTTGAGATTTTTTCCTCGTTGTCGAGGAGTTCCTGAATGGGGTCCCAACGTCCCTTGACAAGCGCATCGCGGGCGGAGTCGGGAATAGCGCAATTGAATGCGTGGCCGGCGGAGGAACGAACCTGCAGGTTTTCAACGTCGACGGTAATTTCAGTGGCCGGGTCGGCGTCAACGGCCTCGCGGAGTTGGTTAATCTGGTCGGCAGCAAGCGTAACGCAGGGCATGCCGAGGGTGGTTGAGTTGCCGAAGAAGATCTCGGCGAAGGATTCTGCGACGATGGTCTTGAAGCCATACTTGTTCAGCGACTGCGGAGCGTGCTCGCGGGAAGAGCCGCAGCCAAAGTTGACCCCGGCGAGAAGGACGCTGGCACCGTTGAAGCGTTCCTCGTTAAGTGGGTGATCGGTCCGCTCTCCAGAGGTGGGATCGAAGCGGACATCGTAGAAAGCAAATTCACCGAGGCCGTCAAAGGTGACGCACTTCATGAAGCGGGCCGGGATGATGCGATCGGTGTCGATATCCGCACCCGGAATGAAGACGGCAGTTCCGGAGACGGCGGTTATTTTTTCGAGGGCCATGCCAGAAAGGAGTCAGATAGGAGGGCTCAGGCGGCTGCAGTGGCAGGGTCAAAGTCAAAAACCTCGCGGGCATCAGCGATGGATCCCGTGACTGCGGCGGCAGCTACCATAACAGGAGACATGAGGACGGTCCGGCCTGTGGGAGAGCCCTGACGACCCTTGAAATTGCGGTTAGACGACGAGGCGCAAAGCTGGTCGCCAACTAGCTTGTCGGGGTTCATGGCGAGGCACATCGAACAGCCTGCAGCCCGCCACTCGAAGCCGGCTTCCTCAAAGACTTTGTCGAGGCCTTCCTTCTCACACTGGATAGCGGTGAGTTGGGAACCAGGGACGGCGATGGCCTGTACTCCCTCGGCGACCTTGTGGCCCTTGAGGAACTTGGCAGTCTCGCGGAAGTCCGAGATTCGGCCATTGGTGCATGATCCGATGAAGGCCACATCCACCCTCACGCCTTTGATGGGGGTGCCGCCGGGGAGCTTCATGTAATCGAGGGCCTCTTGGAAGGATTTTGCCTCAACCTCATCCCGGGCTTGGCCGGGATCCGGGATGGCTTCGTCGATGCTGATACCCTGATCCGGGGAGATGCCCCACGTGACCGTGGGCTCGATGTCGGCGGCGTCGATCTCAACCACGTGGTCGTATTCCGCGTCTGGATCGGATGCGAACGACTTCCAGTTCTCGACTGCGGCGTTCCACTCGTCTCCGGTTGGGGTGTAGGGACGGCCCTTGAGAAACTCGAAGGTCTTCTCATCGGGATTGACGTAACCGCAGCGGGCGCCTCCCTCGATAGCCATGTTGCACACAGTCATGCGCTCTTCCATGGTCATTTCGTCGAAGAGCTCGCCGGCATACTCGTAGGCGTATCCAATACCACCCTTGGCGCCAAGGAGACGAATAATGTGGAGGGTGACGTCCTTGGCGTAGACGCCAGGCCGGAGCTTCCCGGTTACCTCGATACGGCGCACTTTGAGAGGTTCCATAGCCATCGTCTGGGTGGCGAGAACGTCGCGGACCTGAGTGGTCCCGATACCGAAAGCGATGGCCCCGAAGGCTCCATGGGTGGCGGTGTGGGAATCGCCGCAGGCGATAGTGGATCCGGGCTGGGTGATGCCCTGCTCGGGGCCGACCACGTGGACGATGCCCTGTTTGCCTGAGGCGAGGTCAAAGTAAGTGACGCCAAATTCGTCAGCGTTCTCCCGGAGGGCAGTCATCATGTCCGCCGCCAGGGGGTCGGCCGGGGCGTCCTGATTGACGGTGGGAACGATATGATCGATGGTCGCGAAGGTGCGATGGGGGTATTTCACCTTAAGTCCCAGATCCCGGATCATGCCGAAAGCCTGCGGACTGGTCACCTCATGAATCAGGTGCGTGCCGATGAACAGCTGTGTGCGGCCATCTCCCAGAGTGCTCACGGTGTGAGCGTCCCAGACTTTTTGGTAGAGGGTCTTTCCCATTTGGTCCCGCCTGTGGCAGGGACGGGGAACCTGCTCTGAAATATGCCTCCGGGCAAGTCACAAGTAGCCCCTGAATGTGTCAGGATGTCCCCGGAACGGGGCTTTTGGGCCGCATATGGCCTTGCGGAGGCAAGATCCTTGCTGGCGCGGGGAAGGGTAGGCCCATTTCCTTGAGTAGGGGTAAACGGATGCGGTCCGGCATCTGCTGGGGTCTTTTGGCGTGATTAGATTGCTCGAAGACGTATGCTTTCCGGGTTGTGTTTGAGGTGCGTGATAGACCGCAGATGGTCGAGAGGGCTCTCCTCGTTCGCATTTGCTTCGATAAGCGTGAAGAGGAGGAGTCACGGAGCCTATTGAACGAACTGGCCGAGCTGGTCGGCACGCTCGGAATAGGGGTTGTGGGTGATCAACTCGTCAGGGCCCGGCAAACTCAGAAGAAATTTCTTTGTGGCAAGGGAAAGGCGGAGGAAGTTGCCGCTCAAGCCCGGGAACTTGGTTGTGATTGCATCGTATTTGATAATCAGCTGGCACCCAATCAGCAGCGGGAATGGGAAGAAGCGGCTGATATGACCGTTATTGATCGGGAGGAGATCATCCTCGATATCTTCGCACGGAGGGCTCAGACAAGAGAGGCGCGGTTACAGGTTGAGTTGGCCAGAATGGAATACGCTCTACCACGCATGGCCCGTATGTGGGGTCACCTCGACCGTGAGGGAGGTGGTGGTTCAGGAGGGTCCGCCGCCGCTCGCGGGATGGGGGAGCAGCAGATTGAGGTCGATCGTCGTATGGCGCGAAAGCGGATTGACAGGATCAAGGCGGACCTTGCTGCAGTGAGAAAACAACGGGCTACTCAGCGTAAGGAGCGGCAGAAGGCAGAAGCACCTCATGCCGCCATTGTTGGTTATACCAATGCGGGAAAGTCTACCCTGCTTAATCTTCTCTCCGGGTCAGAAGTCCTTGAGGCGGACATGCTTTTTGCGACCCTGGATCCTACTACCAGAAGAGTGGAACTTCCGGATGGCCGCGACCTGCTGGTGACCGACACGGTGGGATTCGTGAGGAATTTGCCGCATCGCCTTGTCGAGTCCTTCAAGGCTACTTTGGAGGAAGCGGTCCTTGCCGATTTTCTCGTGCATGTTCTCGATGCCAGCGAGCCCGAGCTGGAACGCCTTTGTGATACAACCCTGGAAGTGATGACAGAGCTTGGTGCCGCAGACAAACCGGTGCTTACTGTCCTCAATAAGATCGACTTGGTGGATGATCCTCAGCGACTCAGGGCCTTGCAGTCCCAGTTTCCTGAAGCGGTCCCCATTTCAGCCCGGAGCGGTGAGGGCATGGATGCCTTACATCACAAGTTTGTCGATTATCTGTCCCGGGCGGTATCTCGCAGGCGCTACCGAATACCGCAACACCGGGGCGACTTGGTGTCTCTTCTCCACGCTGAGGCCAAGGTCTTGGAAACATCATATGAGGGGAATGATGTGTTTGTTGAGGTCCTCGTCAGCAGGGAATTGGAGGGCCGCCTGGAAGGCGACCGCGAGATCGCTCCGGCTTAGTGATCGATGGGGATAAATTTCCTTCATTCACGTAGCAATTGATGTGTGGTGCAAGTATCCGGACTTGGAAAAAGGGATTCGACACGCTCGGATGGCGAGGACCTACCCATGGAGCTTGCCGTTCAGTGGACTTGGCAAAGCGGGCCGACTCAATTACTATGGCTGTAGCGATATTCAAAATATCTTGATGAAAATGACGCAAAGCGTGATCCCTTGCTGGCGGCTTCTTTGGGTGCCTTCGCTCCTCTTCGGGGCTTTGGCTTCGCCGCTTCCAGCGGAGGAACGAAGCCTTCCCGCAAATCGGCCGGATCTTCCATCAGACCGGAATAGTCCGGATGCGTTGGGGCCCTCTCCTCGTGTTGAAGGGAAGGTCGCGGGGAAGGCCGTGATTGTCGTAGAGGCGGAAGCGGTCGATGAAAAAGATCTGGCTGCTGCCAAAGCTCGTGTTGAAAAGGCCAATGCTGTTGCGCCCAACGTGCGACTTCAGATCTATCTTGATGAGAAACGGTTCGGTCCGGGTTTTATCGACGGAAAGCCCGGTAAGTTCACTACCAAGGCCGTGCACTCCTACAATCGAAGCATGGGGCGCGACCCCGATGCCTGGGAGGTTCTTCGCGAAGAGGCAAATCGAATGCTGGGCGAGACGTACGCAGTTGCGATTGTTCCTGATTTCGCCACGGATTGGGTCGACCCGGATCTCCCACTTGAATATGCAGATCAAGCAGAGGCAGACCGAATGTCATATCGTAGTTATCTTGAGTTCATGGCGGAGCGGTATCACACCTCCGAAAGCTTTCTGATCGAATTAAATGGAGCAGCCGTTGCCAACGGGATAGCTCCCCGAAAGGCTCTGCTGGTGCCGAACGTTTCTCCCTTCCTGATCGAGGGTCTGAAGGAAGGGCGGTCCCATGGAGAGGATCCGACGCTCAGTGCCCGGACAGTGGTGATTGATACAATTGGGCGTAATCTCTTTATCTATGAAAGAGGGGCCTCTCCGGGCGCGCCGGGTGCCGCAGTAGTAGTCGCAGAGAAGAATGAAAATTTTGAGCCACAAAAATTAATCGCGATGTTTCCGATTACACCGGGCAAGCTGGAGCAAACCCACCATGGCGAGTGGGCCATAGCAAACTGCCTGGAGCTGCCAAGCTGGTATTATGACAAGCAGCTTCTCGATACCGGTGTTCGCAACAAGGATCGCAGCAAGGTATTGCAGATTCCTCCCGGCCCGAACCTGCCTGTGGGCATATTATGGTCGGGTCTCACAAAGTCCGGAATAGGTATTCACGGTACGGCAAGTCCACGGACCATAGGGAGATCCCTCAGTGCGGGGTGTATTCGACTTGCCAACTGGGACGCAGTGCGTTTTCCGACCATGATTCGGCCGGGAGCCAAGGTGATTGTTCGTTGATGGAGGACTTCTGGATTTACGCTCGGCAACCAGCCGGGGTCTGACCAGAATAGGCGCCGTGCCTGACCCTGCAACTGCCTCCGAACGGTCAATGGTGGACAAGGGCGCCCTCGCCCGGGCAGTGATTTATGTTATCGTGATTCTGTATCTGGTGATGGATCTCTTTGTTATTGGGGGGCCCTTACGGCGTTCGCTAGCACGCAGAGCTCCTGATAGCGCTGAGGTCGTGGAGGCAGCCAAGGATGCAGGCGTGGTTGCC
>DFWB01000342.1 GCA_002380675.1 Akkermansiaceae bacterium UBA4145 | reverse complement strand
GAATGGGGATTTCATCAGGGGGCCGACCGCGTTTGCGAAAAATCCGGTAGTGGGATCAAAGCCCTCAAGCTTCTGACCATCCCGCCTCGTGAGCTCGGGTTTATAATCCCATGTATCCAGGTGAGAGGGCCCTCCGTTTATGAAGAGCCAGATCACGTGCTTGGCCTTCCCCTCAAAATGCGGCTTTCGTGCCTCAAGGGGATTTTCTCCAAGTGGGACTGTGGCATGCCCCTGCTCGTGAAGTAAGGATGCCAGAGCAAGGGCGCCCAGCCCTCCTCCCGCTTTGCTGAGTAATTCTCTGCGGGTCCAAGCGGTCTCAATACTGGTTTCGTTCATATCTTACTCCACGTAGATCATTTCGTTGGAAGCGAGCAGGGCGTGACAGAGATCTATCATGGCGGGCTCCTCCCTGCCCCCATAGCTCGCAGTTTGTTTTCGGAGGAATGTCTTTAGTTGTGCTCTCCGCTCTGGAGATGGCAGGGCGCCGTGTGCCCGATAAACAGCACTCCCAACCGGGTCGCTACTTCCGAGAACTGTTTTTGCGAAGTGAGCTGCCATTTCACGGATCTGGGGACTGTTTATAAAGACGAGTGCCTGCGAGGGAGTGGTGGTAATGGCACGTCGGCCTTGACTTGTCATGGTGTCCGGCCAGTCAAAGAGCTGCATCATGGGAATCAATTTACTGCGCTTGACGGAAAAGTAGATGCTGCGGCGTTTCATGCCTTGATCCAGAGTGCCAGCTCCATACATCCGGCGGTCTATCATGCCGCTAACAGCTAGAGCGTTATCTCGTAGCACCTCTGCCTCAAGGCGGCGGGGACTGCGCTTCCACCAATAGCTATTAGAGGGGTCCAGTGCCTTATTAGCCTCACTCTCTGTGGAGCCCATCTGATAAGCGGCGGTCATCATGATCTTCTTGTGGAGACGTTTGAGTGTCCAGCCGTTCTCGATCAGATCATGTGCGAGATAATCCAGAAGAGCAGGGTGGGTAGGCTTGCTTCCCTGAAAGCCAAAGTCGTTTACGGATTCTACGATGCCTCGTCCAAAATGATGATACCAGAGCCGGTTCACAATGACCCTCGCAAGAAGGTGCCCGGCTCCATGATCTACGTCGGTGATCCATTTCGCTACTCTGCTTCGCTTCATGGAAGTCCGGGATCCGGGAGGCCGTTTTACGGCCCAGTAGTCGGCGGTTTTATTGTTCCGGGTGAGAACCTCGAGAAAGTCGACCGGGGCTATCCCATTTTTCTGGGCAGGATCTCCGCGGACCAGATAGTAACTTTCCTTATAAAAATCAGGCACTTTTCCACTATTGGTGTGATGTCGCATCGGCTTCAGGCCTTCCGTGCATATCATCACCTTTTCCTTTTTACCTGCGGGTCGAGTCGATTCCAGAGTTGCGACTCGGCTCTGGATGCTGGCCCATTCAGGGTCCAGCTGCAGGTAAAGCTCAAGCATTCGCGGTTGGTCTGCCTTCTGTCCTGCTCTTTCGGAAGCTCTACCAAGAGTGAGTAGTTCCTTTCGAGCGTTCTTTTGTGGGTCCTTGTCTCCCTCGACCAGTGGAAGGTGAGCCGGGGGGCGGGCACTAACTGAAATTCTGAGCCGCCCGATGGTGTGTTGACTGTTGAGCTCGAAGTGCAGTTTCAGGGAGAGTCGCCTCCCAGGACCTTTGATAAGGTCCGGGTTACTGATCTCAAAGACGGTGGCGTGGTCCTTTCCGAATTGAGGATCGATCGCCCAGCCGGTTCTGCTGTTTCCATCAATGATGCGGTCGACATGAAGCTGGGAGCTCTGGTTGAAGGTGGCGCGTGGGTCTGTGAGTTCAAGAGTTCGGGTGCCTGCCGTCACCTCAAGGTTTGAAAGCCCAATATTTCCATTGCTTGCGCGGCCCGGCCCTCCTCGCTTCATTGAGGGATGACTCAGGGCCTCAATTCTCAGAGCTCGGACCTGTTCGATGGGAGAGGTCGCTACGAAGGTGTAGACATCAGAGGATGGGTTAGGGCCACTAGCGAGATAGGAACCGTCTTTCAGGCGCTGGAAGGTAGCACCTCCTTTCGAAACGAGGGGCTCTGCGATTAGTGTAGACCATGATGAATCCTCCTTCTCAATTTTTTGAGGAAGATTTTTTCTCAGCCACGCGTCGAGCCTCTTCGGTGCTTTTTCTGTTCTGAAGAGATTCGCTTCATCGTCCAGTTTAGCCATGGCGAGATCAAATGCCTTCATTGCTTCTCCGGTCGGCTTGCTGGTCTCAAGGTCGACTTCGGTTCGGACAGTTTGTGTGAACGCACTGAGCAGCTCGTAGTAATCCTTCGTGGGAATTGGATCATACTTGTGATCATGGCATCGGGCGCATCCAACCGTGGTTGCAAGCATGGCGGATCCCATCGTTGCAACCATATCATCGGTCGCATCGAATCGAATACGCTCAGCCTCGCTCAGGGTTATCTGGGTCGGATAAACACCTGCCCCCAGAAATCCGGTTGCAGCGAGCGCCTCGGGATTGTCGGGATCCAGTTCGTCGCCTGCGATCTGCCATTGAACAAAAGTATTGTAGGGCATGTCCGAGTTCAGGGCTCGAATCACAAAGTCGCGGAAATGAAATGCGTATTTGCGATCGTAGTCATGCTCGAAACCGTGGCTCTCTGCGAATCTCGCGACATCCAGCCAGTGCCTGGCCCAGCGTTCGCCGTAGCCGGGGCGATTGAGGAGTCCTGTGATAAGCTTTTCGTATGCTTCCGGGTCCTTGTTATCGACAAAGGAGGCAATTTCTTCGGGAGTCGGGGGAAGACCTATGAGATCCAGATAGGCTCGACGGATCAGTTTTTCGGGAGCAATTGGGCCGGCTGCTTTGAGCCCTTGTTCATCATGGCTTGCAAGCAGGTAGCGATCGATCGTGGATTGCTCCTTATGGTTCTTGGTGGGAGGAGGACGCAATTCCAAGGGAGCATAAGCCCAATAGCGCCGGTCCTCAGGCGTCACCTGCATAGGTGCTTTCCCGGCCGGACTTTTTTCCAGTAGTGGTTTGTCGTAGGCGGCTCCCAGAATGATCCACTCCTCAATAGCTGCGATTGCCGCAGCGGGCAGTTTTGGTTTCTTAGGAGGCATCGCGATCTCTTTTTCGAGATGAGCGACTGCGAGAAAGAGGAGGCTTTCCATTGGTTTGCCCGGGACGACTGCCACTCCCTGATCGCCACCTTTCATGAGGGCTTCCCTTGTGACGAGATCGAGCCCGGACTTGGTCTTCTCTCCACCATGACAGCGCAGGCAGTGCTCCTTCAGGGTAGTACTTACGGTTTTATCGAAAAGAGCCTGGCTGGCCGCCATCTTTGTTGCGTGGTCCTGCTCGACTGCCAGGGCTGTATAAGCCAGGGAGAGAAGCACAAGAATGGATCGCACGATGGGCATCCCGCAGAGTCACCCCGTGATGTCGAAGTGACAAGTCCCCAAGATGGGCGACCCGCACTCTTATCCAGAGAATCCCTGCAGCCACAGGTCCAGGTAAATCCGGGAGAAAATCGTCCCACCCCCAATCTTTGATTCGTTCAGGTATTGAAGAGATCCATCTGGGGGGAGTCTGTCTGGGGGAAGGGACTCTCCTTGCTGGGCCGTTGTAAGTTTGACTCCTGACCCCGAGGGCGTGCAGCACTCATCTCCAGATGGGTTAGGATTTCCTTCGCACGATCAATGATCGGAGCAGGAAGTCCGGCGAGACGGGCTACCTGAATACCATAGCTCTTATCCGCAGGTCCCGGCAGGATCTTACGAAGGAAAATGATTTCCTCTTTCCATTCCCTGACCGCCACATTGTGGTTGTTGACCGCCTCCCGTGTGTGGGCGAGATCGCATAGCTCGTGATAGTGAGTAGCAAAAAGGGCGCGGCATTGAATCCGGTCATGAAGATGTTCGGCAACCGACCAGGCAATCGATAAGCCATCAAAAGTGGCAGTTCCCCTGCCGATCTCGTCCAGAATTACCAGACTGCGGTCGGTTGCATTATTAACGATGAGAGAGGTCTCGTTCATTTCGACCATGAATGTCGACTGACCGCGAGCAAGATCATCGCTAGCTCCTACTCGGCAGAATATGCGATCAACAATGCCGATACGAGCCGACCCAGCTGGGACATAAGCGCCGATCTGGGCCATCAGGACGATGAGTGCAACCTGCCGGATATAGGTGGACTTGCCGGCCATGTTGGGACCCGTGATAATAAGAAGGCGGGAGTCCTCATGGTGTAGGGAGGAGTCATTAGGAACGAATTTCTCCTCCACCAGAGTCTGCTCGAGGACTGGATGTCGCCCGTCGATGATTTCCAGATCACGTGAATCATCAAGGAGTGGCCGGGTGTGCTGGTAAAGCTGTGCGGTCTCTGCCAGCCCGAGAAGGACGTCGAGAGTAGCAAGGCTAGATGCACATTCCTGCAATTCATCCAGGTGCATCGTGATTTCGTTCCGCAGTTTGACGAACTCCTCGTATTCCAACTGCTTGGCCTTCTCATCTGCGCCAAGAACCTTCCCTTCCACCTCTTTTAATGCAGGGGTGATGTAACGCTCGGCGTTCGCCATGGTCTGCTTCCGTTGATAATCTTCCGGAACCTTGGAGAGGTTAGCCTTTGTGATCTCAATGAAATACCCGAAGACGTTGTTGAACTTGATCTTAAGAGAGTCGATGCCTGTGCGTTCACGCTCACTCTTCTGCAACTGGGCGATCCACTCCTTACCGTCTCTTGAAGCTGAACGAAGTTCATCGAGCTCGGGCGAGAAGCCTTCCCTGAGGAGTCCTCCTTCTCGTGGCGAAGCTGGAGGTTCTTCAACGAGTGCCCTCTCCAGCAAATCTACCAGCTGCGGAAATTCGTGCAGTCCTTTCAGGATTTCCATGGCGAGGCCGAGCTGCCCTGATCCGGCTGACGAGAGGGCATCAAGATTACTGCGAAGCGAAGGAATGTGGGTGAGAGAGGTCTGGAGGGCCAGCAGGTCTCTGGGGTTTCCTGATCCCTGAGCGAGCCTCCCACTGCAGCGTTCAATGTCCCGGACGTCCTTCAAGGTTTCTCTGCAGGTAGCGAGGAGAAAGCTTTCAGAGAGAAAGCGGTCGATAAGGTCATGTCTTCCTTCAAGGATAGCCCTTTCCGAAACAGGGTGAAGAATCCAGTCCCTCAGTTTCCGAGCTCCCATAGGGGTTGCAGTTCGGTCCAGAACACCGAGTAGGGTGTGTTGACGTCCAGAGCGTGAGTCAACGAGATCGAGATTGTGCTGGGAGGCCGAGTCGATAGCGACCTGTGTTCCAACCTTGCGTACTGCCAGAGCCCGAAGGTGGTCGCACGATCTGCGGAGCTGATACGACAGGTAGTGTAGAATAGCGCCTGCTGCACTCAGAGCCGGGTGCATTCCGGCACATCCAAACCCGTCCAGAGACTGGACCTTGAAGTGGTCACGGAGGGTATGAACAGCCTGATCGAGAAGGAACGCATAACCATCATATGGAAGACTGTCCCGGAACCCACCAAGAGTTTGGAGTTGCTCATCAGAAATAAGGAGCTCCGAAGGAGACAGCCTGGTCAGTTCGTCCTCCAGTTGTTGGCGATCGGGGAACTCTGCGAGGGTGAATTCACCCGTCGAATGATCGACCACGGCAATCCCAAAGACCGTCTTGTGTTGGTAGATTGCCGCGAGGTAATTGTGCCGACGGTCATCAAGCAGGGAAAGGTTATCGATCGTTCCAGCAGAAATAATCTGGGAGATTTCTCGGTCTACAATTTTTCCGGGAACAGGTTCAGATGTCTGTTCCCCGATAGCAACCCTCCTACCCTGCTTGATCAGCTTGGCAATGTAGTTTTCGGCAGCATGATGCGGAACCCCGCACATCGGCACGCCTCCTCTCTTGGTCAGTGCGACATTGAGAAGGCCAGCAGCTTGCTTGGCATCCTCGAAGAACATCTCGTAAAAGTCCCCGAGTCTGAAGAACAGAAGTACGTCGTCGGGAAGTGACCGGCGCATCGACTGATACTGCGCCATCATGGGGGTGAGCTTGCCTTCCTTACCGGCCACGACTGAGGTTGTAACCGGGGATTACGATGATTGAACGCGAAAGTTATTCACAGGACCTATAGAGAGAGAAACAGCATAACGTTTTGGATGTCCGGATCATGGTCTGCTGACCGTGAACAGGTGTTTGTGATCGCGTGAGAGCTTGCTAGGCTCAGGAATCATGAAATTCGCTCTCTTGCTCCTCCTTGCGATAGCAGGTGCACCTGGGTTGCCCTTATTGGCTGGTGAGAAGTGGGACCAGGATAAGGCGAAAAGTATGATCGCCAAGGTGCTGGAGGTGGAAAAGGCAGGAGGGTTGCCATGGAATCGTATTCCCTGGAGGATCCAGGCTCAAAGTGCGCTGCAGGAATCCCGGGCCACCGGAAAGCCACTGTTTATCTTTTTTTTCGTGCCACAGTCCGGTCCACCAACAGAACCTTGTGGGTTGGAGGGACGACTTCTTCGAACGCATGTGCTTTCAGAGCCAAAGATCATCGAGATGGTGAAGGATCGATGCATACCTATGAAAATACGGCTGGAGAAGGGAGAGGATTACCCTGTTGATTGGCCGGCACTGAAACACTGGGCTACAGCTTTCAAGTTTTCCAACGAAAGGGGATTTGCCGGATGTTCACTAATTAGCCCTGACCTCGCGATCGAATATGGAAATAGCGGATCGGCAAGAATATATGAGCTCCTGAGTTCGCCGGCCTTTGACTCAGAAGCGATTCTCGGAATGTTGAAACGGGCGATGGAACGAGTGAATGAGGAGCGATCAATCCTAGTCCAGCGAGGTATCAGCAACGAAGAACGAGGGGCAGAGATTCTGCGGTTTCGCAAAGGGGTCACTCGAGCTGTTCGCAGCGAAGGAAGAAGAAACCTTCCCCCCGCAGGATATTCCCTAGAACAAGCTCTTGAATTGTATCGGGTGGCTGGAGTCCAGTCTACGAAATAGGCCGTGTGGATCTACTGAGGCGGTTGACAAGGGCGGCGGTCTTGGCGAGTAGTTGGCTGTTATGAAAAACCAGCAATTTTGTGTTATCCTTGCCCTTATCACTATCCTGGGCCTTTCAAACCCGGGAGTCGCTGCAGATAGTGACGCTCCAGATAAAGAGACTCCGCCAAAGGATATGGCTGAGGCGATGGACGCAATGAGTGGATCGCTTAAATTACTGCGCCGACTGAAGCGTGATCCCGATCGATGGACTAAAAGTGCAGCGATGGTGGCAAAGGGATCATCTGTCGTGATTTCAGCGATGAGAATGATACCACGGGAAATTCAGGATCTCCCTGATGGACCTGCCAAGCTAAAGGCACTTGCTGATTCACGAAGACTCATGGGGCTAACACTCGCCGGGTATGGGCGTCTCGAGTTAGCTTTTCTCGCGGAGAGTGAGGAGCAAGTAGAAGAAGCTCTTGATTTTCTGAAAGAGATCAAAGCTGAATCCCACGAGAAATATAACCGGGGCGAATAGGCCTCAAGCGTCGCGAGCTTCAGGTTATCACTGAGAGAGGCACTATCCTTCCAACCTTAGCGCACAATACTAACGGGAGTGCCAATGGACAGCATCGTGTAGACTGCTGAAGCAACCTTGGATGGTATTCGCACGCAGCCATGAGAGGCAGGGTAACGGGGCACCTTGCCTTGGTGCATACCCAGCCCTTTCCAGGTGAGTCGCATCCAGTAAGGCATTGCTGCACCCTTGAACTCTCCACCTTCAGGAACCTCGTCTTCGGTAATGTCGGCGTCGTTCTTGTAGATATTACCCTCGGAATCGTAGATTGTTCCGTAGAGATTTGATTGCTTTTCACGCTGCACCTTTTCGACGATCCGATACCTGCCCGGAGGCGTTGGAAACGTTTTTCGGCCGGAGGCAATGGGGTAATCCAATGCGATCTCGTCGTCGTTATAAATTCGAGCTCTCTGGAGCGAGAGGATGATCTCGACGCGTGTGTTTTCTTCGTCCAAGGCGCCGAAAGCGGTCGCATCCTTAAAAACCTTGTAGGTCTTGGGATAAGAGGGTTCTGCGGTGAAGTGGGCGTAACTTCCCACAGGGTATGGGTTAACCCACTGCGCTTTCAGAATCTTTACCTGATCGGGATTCGGGTCGGGCGTAAGAGAACAACTCGTGATCGCCGGGATGATGGCAGAAAGGAGAGCTAGAAGGATTTTATCAGGAAGATTCATACGAATAGCCAATTCCTAGCCGGGTGATTGTAACAACGCGGGGAAGAATCTCAAGCATCTGATCATGTCATCGGCTGGCAGCGAGGGCACCACGCGGTTGTCCGAGTTGCAATCGTGCATCGCTCCAGTGGGGAGTGGCATCTTGGACAGGCTCCTCCAGCCTTCCATCTATGCTGAAATAGCCAGGAGCTGGGAGGAACCTGCTCGACGTAGCTTCCGGGGGAAAATCCTCTCTTGCCGTCACGAGACGAATTTTTGTCGGCTACATGGCGGAGGGCTCCGCGGCAAACTTGCCTGCTTACCCGGCGAATGACTGCTAGATCGAGTTCCTGCAGTGGAGTGCCTGGAAAGCGGAAAAGCCGCCAGCAGATTTCATCGGCCATCCAGTTTCCTATCCCGGGAAAGATCGATTGGTCGAGGAGAAGGGCCTTCAAGGAGGTCCCCTTGCGGCGCGTGGTTAACTGTCTCAGGTAGGCGAGGGTAAACTTGGCATGTAAGACCTCGAGAGGGAGTGTCTCCCAGGGCTTGTGGTCTTGCTGGTGGAGATAGACCCGTCCAAATTGTCGGTAATCCGAGTAAACGAAGGATAAATTTTTTGTTCTTAGAACAAAATGGTCGTGTTTGTCCGGGCAATAATATGGATCTGCAAGGAACAATCGACCGGACATTCCAAGGTGAACTTCCAGATAGATGACAGGGTCTCTAGCCGAGGGGTTTACGAGAGAATCCGAAAAGCCAAAGAGGAGGCGCTTTCCGTGGGTGCGGCTGTCGACCATCATCTTGCGCGTAAGATGTGTTTGGATCTTACCCGCGGGAGTATCCCTGTAAACCCGGGTTTCAGGATGTGATTCTACAGCGATAACCTCCTGCCCTTTCCCTGGCTCCCATATCCGACGGGCTAGTTCTACTTCGGCGAGTTCAGGCATTCCTTTGGCGAGAAAAAATCAAATGTAGATCTGGCGATGTCAAGGAGTGGGCGAGGTACTACCTTGAGATATGTCCCTGAGACTTCTGCTGAATCCGCTGCAGTAGTTCAGCAGTTTCAGGATGCTCTGGATCCAATGCTTTTGCTCTGTTGAGCAATGAGGCTGCCGGAGCGAGGTTGCGGTTCTGTTCGATCCAGACGCGGGCAAGTTTCCGGAGTGCCAGTGCGGTATGATCGGGTCGTTCCGGAGCGATCCTACGTATGGCGTCTCGAAGCCGGGTTTCAGCTCCAGTCGAGTCTCCTACCTGCATCAGGGCCGTAGCGAATTCGATTTGAAATGTTGGGCCAAGAACGGATGCTTTGTTCGCACCTGGCAAGGTATCCACCAGGTTTTCTGTCTGCCGGAACAATCTGGAGGCCT
>DFWB01000218.1 GCA_002380675.1 Akkermansiaceae bacterium UBA4145 | reverse complement strand
ACCGTTTCTCCAAGGGTTTCAATATATTCGAGAACCTTGTCCTTGTAGGCAGCATCATTGACCCAGTTCGCAAAAAGAAGCACATCGTCCTGAGCTCCGAGTTCCGAGTAGGTGCGGACAGTGTCCAAGTTAAGACTGGGCTGCTCCGCTCCACCAAAGATCTCAATCTTGAGACCGTCCTCCAGAAAGGTCACACTTCCCCCCGGCGTGTGCCTGTGAAGGTCCAAAATTGCGCGCTCCTGCTCCGTGATCAGCCCCAGAAGGACTTCGAGGTCCTGCGAGTCACCAAATGCATCCGTCGCTGCCAATCCCTCTTTCACGCCCGCAGCAAGGCCTCCCAAGATTGAAACCCCCTTCGAGCTCTCCTGAAGTTCCTCCGACATGGTAACAACGCTCACCAGTCTTTTACCGGTAAATGACTTCATGAAAGCCGCCTCCGGGCGGGAGAGCAAAGACTCCGCAGCGCTTTTTGCAATCTGAAGGTCGTCAGCGCTCGAGCCCATGAAGGCAACGAGGTAGCTTTCGTGAATCCCGATCGCAACAACCAGGTTCTTAGACTCCAGCATTTTCATCAGCCTCGTCACGGTGGCTGCATCCATGAACTGTGCCATTCCTTCCTTCATATCCGGCGGTATCGAGGCCACCAGTTCTTCCCCCTTAATCTTGATCCCCGTGAATTTTGAGCCTTCACGCTCCACATTTACCGCTTCCGCGAAACCCTCGCCATCTGGCCCAATGCCCTCGAGCATTGCCCCAATACCCTGAGCGGCCATCTCATACAATTGTCCGCGCAGATTCTCATCGCTAACCTTGAATCCGAAGGTCACTGGTGGCATCTGGGCTTTCTCAACAATCCCTATTCCACCCTTGGGATCGCTGAGCAAACCACTGAGAAGTGGTGCTAGGGCCTCCATTCCTCCAAATTCTTCTTCCCCTGCCAGAGTAGCCTCCAAGGTCTTCATTGCCATCTTGACCGACTGGCGGCTGTAGGACTCGTTGAAAGCAACCATGTTTGCTACCTGCCCCGGGGCTCCATTACCGACACCCACAAAAATCTCCTCCCCCAGTAACGCAGCTGCCATCTGCAATTGAGGGTTTTCCTCGAGATTCAGTTCAAAATCAGGGTTTTCCGGAATGAGCCCACCCCCAAGCTGATCCTCTGCCATTTTGAGGAGCGCGGATTTCCGGATTTCGTCCACAAAACCCTTCCCATCATAAATCCCCATGTAGGCATGGGTCGTTGCAGGCATGTATCTGGCAAATCCCGTTGCCCTTGCAACCGCCTCATAACCAGCCGCTGAGGCAGGAGAAGAACTGCCCGGCGCGACCTTAATGGCAATCTCCTTCACTCCGCCAGCCGCAACCGAAGCTTTGGTGACACTATCACCACACCCGCTAAGTCCGAGAGCCGCAAGAGCTCCGAGTATCATCACGGCATTTCGCGCGCTCTGCTTTTTCATGTTTAAATGGTTAGCTGTATTCTGCCTCTGGGCAATTCTAATTGGTGGAAAGATGAAGCCGGTAAGAGCTTGAACCCCGCACGGCCTCCTCGAGATGCTGAATTTTCTACAGGTGGATTCTTTCTTCAGGAAGCGAAGCCATCTGAGAATTTCGTGCAGCCGGATCGAAAAATTGAGAAAACTGCACTCTAATTACCGGCGGCAGCGTCATACTCCCCTAATTCCCTAACCCAGATATTACGATACTGGATTGGGTCTCCGTGATCCTGAAGACTGATCGACGCTTTCTCGGGGTGCTTGGCTGGGTAAGAGGCCAAAGCCTTATGACGGGTGGGCCCAAGCAAAGTCTTACGGTGATGCACAAGAACGCCATTGTGCACCACGGTGATCACTGCCGGCGAAACGACCTTCCCATCGTCATATTCAGGGGCTTCAAAGATGATATCAAAACTTTGCCATTCCCCCTGTGGCGCAGAGGGGTTCACCCGCGGGGGTGCCTGCCCGTAAATCGCTCCGGTCTGCCCGTCCGGATACGTCTGATTAGTATGACTTTCGCCGACTTGGATCTCATAAAGCCCCATCAAAAAGACCCCACTATTCCCGCCGGCCTGCCCATTGACCTTCCTTCCGGCGGGCACTCGATACTCAAGGTGCAGCTGACAATCTCCAAAAGCGGCCTTCGACCGAACTCCACCACCCTTCGCCACAGTCATCACCCCATCAGCAATGGGCCATGTGTTTCCTTCCCAAGTCTCGGAGCTTTTTTCCCCGATCAACACCAGCGCATCCGAAGGAGGCTTTACCGAGACGGCACCCCCACTCTTGACTTTGACCGGCTGAGGACGAGTTCCGTCGTGAACTACATACGGCACGCCGGGAAGCTTTGGGGTCTTGGGTTTCTCCCCAACTTCGATTCCTGAGGATACGTTCGCCATAGCGGGGAACAGCAAAAGGAGGCCGATTCTTGTGATTGTCATAGCTTTGGGATGCAACGACAGACCTCCCGGACACACAATCCTAAATGGCTTTCACTTTTTTCCGAAAGTTTCGGAAATTCCTTGCCCGCATTTTTTCCTGTGTGAATGTCCCACTACTAAAAGACCATGCCAGAGAAGTCCAAGCTCAAGCAAGGTAACGCAACAGCGTCCTCTTTCGACTTAATCAAAGAAGAGCTCGCCTCGGTGGAACAATCCCTGAGCGGCCAAGTTCGGCAATTTGATCCGGGGGTAGAACCCTACGTCTCCTACATCTGCGACACCGCAGGGAAGCGCATCCGACCGGCTCTCAGTATTCTCGTTGGAGGCGCAACCGGGAAGGTCAGCGACGACCATCTCAAGCTGGGCACGATCCTTGAGCTCATCCACATGGCCACTCTCGTGCACGACGACATTATCGATGGCGCAAACACGAGACGCAAAGTGCCAACTGCAAACTGCAAGTGGGGAGACGGAATGGCAGTCCTGCTGGGCGATGCTCTGTTTTCTCATGCTCTAATGCTCTCGACAGAGTTTGATGATCTCGTTCTCTCACGATCCATAGCCAGCGCGTCCCGAGAGGTCTGCCAAGGTGAAATCCTCCAGACGCAGAGGCGGTTCGATTTGACCCTCACAAAAAAAGATTACTTCAACATCATCGGAATGAAGACGGGCGCACTTTTCGCGGCCGCCACAGAGTTGTCTGCCTACATTTCTGGCGTTTCTCCTGAGATCAGGGCGGCAATGAAGGACTTCGGGATGAAGCTCGGCACCGCCTACCAAATCTACGACGACTGTCTGGACCTGGTGGGGACTGAAGAGCAGTTTGGAAAAACCCTTCGCACGGACCTCGAAAAGGGGAAACTCACTCTTCCCATGCTCTACCTGCTCGAAGAGGCAGGAGACACCCAGCGGGAGATTCTCCAGAAAAGGATTATACAGCAGGAGGAACTCGATCTGACAGTTCTCGCCGGCATTGCGGAATACCAAGGCGCAATCGGAAGGTCCCTGCAATACGCCACCGATTTACTGCAGGAAGCACGGGAAAGTCTCTCTCTGGTTAATGTGTCCGCCTATCGCGACGCACTGGCAGAGATGCTGGACTTTCTCCTAAAGCTCCTAGGGTCTCTCCAGAAAGCCTGACCAGCCCCGGTAACAGAAGATTTTTTCCGAGGCTACCGAGTTGGAAACGCGGAGCGGAAGAGACAGCCTGCATTGGGATGTTGAGGCTTCTCCTCCTCCGGCATATGCTCCACTGCCGTCGTTAGAAACAAGTGCGTTTCTCCTCCAATCTCCATCAGTAACGGGCATGTCACCCGTGGGGATCCGGGAGTCTTCCACAATGCCTCCAGCCGCCCATCCATGAGGCTGTGCTGACGGGCCTCACCCTCCTCCACATTTTCAGGATTATACATCGCTATAATGACACTCCGCCCGTCAGGAGTTATCACCATCCCATCAGGATAGGAAGGAACCTCCCTCAAATCCAGAACCGTCCGTGGCTCCCCCAGTTGCCGGGCATCACCATCGAGCGGATACTCTACCACCAGTTTTGTTGGCGTATCAATATCAAGAAGGAATTCCTTTCCCTCCCGTGTCAGGACTATTTTTCCATTTGAACAGGTCTGACCTCCCCGCAGCTTCACAGGCTCCTCCATTCCAGGAAGCCAGAGATATAATGAAGCCTTGGGATCGGTAAATTCCACGTCCTTAGTTCCAAAGATCACTCCATCTCGGTAGGCGACTCCATCGTTGATGATGGTGCCATCCTCCTCACCCCTTACTTCTCCTGGTGGATCGACCCATTGGCCTGATCCGATATTGTAGAACCCCACCTTCCTTTCAACGCCAACGAGGAATACGCTTTTGTCCTCTGTCGGAAACGCAAACCCCGGACGCCCCGGGAGAATATGTTGGTCGTTGCTCCCCGACCCAAGATCAAGGACATTGATAGAACCTTCCCGGGACTCTCCCCCGTGCTGAATAGCCACCCAGGACAGCTTACCCTCTCCATATTGACAAGGCCCCTCAGGGAGATACGCCAGAGCATCATCGCTAGGGCGAAATGCAACTTTTGCGGTGTGCTCAGTCATCGCTTCGAAATATAGGGATAGAGGCTCGAGGTAATAGGAATTCCTGACCTATTCAAGATCCGGCTCAACGAGCCACCCATGAGACCCCCTCATGGATGGCTCAGAAACCTAGTCGCCAGCAGATTGGGCTCCTACTTGACTTCTCTGATCTTGACGTTCCGGAAGGAGACTTGAGCTCCATGATCCTGCAGGCCAACGTGCCCTTTCTTGGTTTCGGCGAAACCTTTCCAGGTAGCAAACTTGCTTGCCGCCACCTTCTTGTTCCAATCCTCACTCCCAATGTGATACTCCGCAACTTTCTGCCCGTTGAACCAGTGGGTTCCTTTACCGTCGACCATCCGAATCCGAACAGTGTTCCATCCTTCAGGATGAATTTTTTTCTCCCCGTCAACCGCGATCGGATAGAGGGCATATAGGCCTCCGGCATCCGTACTCTTCTTTCCTTTGGAGCGCTCAATCTGCATTTCCGGGGCAACCTTGTAGATTGGTCCACCTGCCTCAGGGTTAACACGGATCAGAATACCGCTGTTACCCTTTGTCTTCCATTCGAGACTGAGCTCATAGTTTTCATAGGCCTCCGAGGTATAAATGTCACCCGCTCCTTTCTTCATCAGAGTGAGAGATCCGTCCTCCACTGCCCAGGCTCCCGCCTCCAGAGGTTTCTTAGTCTTCCAGCTGTGCCAGCCCGATGTGGATTTTCCATCGAAGAGAAGCTTCCAGCCTTCCTTCTTTTCAGCCCCCGTCAAAACGTTGTGCTCTCCGTGAGCGAGAGAGCTGAGGGCGATCAACATTGCGATTGCGATAGTCTTTTTCATGGTCGATATACGCCTCATTTACTGGTTCCGGAGACATCGAACAAGCCCCGTCCTCACCGAGGCCTCCAACTGCTTTGGGATCCCAGATTATGTTCTTCCCTGTTCCGCAAGGCGTTCTTCATCACTGTCAGTAAATCAGAGCGCGTTTTTTAGAGTCTTAGTCACCTGAGACCAAAATTATCCCCAATTTTACTAATTTGCCGACTTCCAGTAACAATTACCGCCTATCGCGAAATAGAGTGCCTTTTTTTCTTTGCCACTACCACATCTTGGGTAGCCTTACTCCCCACTGAGCAATCAATGAGGTGTATTCAGTGCGGTTCCCACAAAGACAAAGTTGTCGATTCCCGGATGTCCAAGGACGGGACGACGATTCGACGACGACGCGAATGCCTCGATTGCACGTATCGCTATACGACCTACGAGCAGATCGAACGAACGGAGCTCCGGGTAGTAAAGAAGGATGGGAGCCGGGAAGCCATCAACCGGGAGAAGCTGTTCAGGGGCCTTGTCAAAGCCTGCGAAAAGCGGCCGGTGTCGATGGATCGCTTGGATCGGGCAGTGGAAGAAATCCTAGCCGACCTTCACAAGGACCATATTTCCGAGGTCCCCTCCAACCTCATCGGAGCCGAGGTTATGGACAAGCTTCACCAGATCGACCCGGTGGCCTATGTTCGCTACGTCTCTGTGTATCGCCAGTTCGACAATGTCGGCGAGTTCATCAGCGAAATTCAGTCCCTCGAGAATCGGGCCATGCGGGATCATATGCAGAGGAGGCTGTTCAAGGAATGATTCCATCATGATCTGTCTCGTTGGAAAATTACCGGTTCTCCAGGTTGGCCACCATCAGGTAGCGAGCTACGACACGGCTTGGATTGATGTTGCCCTGCAAAGGGCGGCGCACTCATGCGACCGCTCCGACTTCCCCTTCATTGACGATATCCGGGATGGTATCCTGCACTACCTCGAACATAAATGCCCGTGGCGTGTCCTCCCTCTGGAAGACCTCTTCGAGCGGATGAAGCGGATGCTGCGCCGAATTGGGTGCGATGCAATCGCCGACAACCTGAAGCCCCTCGCTCCCCCCATTACCCTGTCCATCGCCCGGGCCGCCAAGGAAGCCGGAAATGGATATGAGCTCGTGTTTTACCAGAAACTACAGGAGAAAATTGACGACCTGCAAGGTCGAGGAGCCGAGGAATTTCACTTTACGGAGCTGCGTGAAAGCGCCCGAATTCTCCTTGGCGCTGTAAAGTGGACCCAGGACTGTAATCGTATTCACCAGGAAATTCTCGCCTTTCTCCAAAATATCGCACAGCAACCTGTCCCCGAGAATCGCAAGATCCAACTCACCATTGATCTCTGAGAACAGCGGCCTTCCCGCGGAGGGAAAGAGAAGCATGGTCCCCGGCAGAACGCTTTCCTTCTCTGCTCTTACTCCCTTTAACTTGTACCCTTCCAGTGGCTGAAAAAACAATCTTCCAGAAGATCGCAGACCGGGAAATTCCGGCCGACATCATTTACGAGGACGACCAGTGCCTGTGTTTCCGGGATATCGCGCCCCAGGCACCGGTGCACCTGCTCCTTGTTCCGAAGAAGCTCATCACCCGGATCGGAGAAACAGAAACCTCCGACCAGAGCCTTCTTGGACACCTTCTTAGCCGGATACGCTTCATCGCAGAGCAGGAAGGCATCAGTGCAGACGGGTTCAGGGTAGTGATTAATAATGGGAAACATGGCGGTGAAGCCGTGCCGCACCTTCACCTGCACCTTCTCGCAGGACGTCAGCTCGTTTGGCCCCCTGGCTAGGGAAGAACCCCACTTCGCAGGTTCAGCAAACTACCCGAGGGCTTTCTGCTCGCTAGGCAACTGATCAGAGCCTTCTGGCCACTTCCTGCCAGATTTCTTACCGCGAGATTTCTTACCGCGAGATTTTTTCTCCCAGATCGCAAGTCCAATACCCCCTAGCGCCACCACAAACTCAAAGCAGTAGAACATCTTCACCGCCCCGCCGATTCCCTCGGTGAATCCATAGGAGTGCAAGCCAGTACCAAGAAGATTGACTCCCCACCACGAGAAGGCCACGACGATTGCTCCCAGAACAGAGGCAATATGAATCCCCCACTCCTTGAGATAGCCACCCATCCGGGCATGCAGGATAATCAGACACCATAGAACAATGAGCATCGCTCCATTCTCTTTTGGGTCCCAACCCCAGAAACGACCCCATGAGTCGTTGGCCCAGATCCCACCCAGGACGGTCCCCACGAGGGAGAAAAACAGCGTGAAGCATACCAACCCGTAAACCGAGCGGGTGAGGAACCGGGAGAGGGACCTGTCAGTCCGATCGAGCCCAAAGGCCTTGGCGTAAATAAAAACATGGGACATCGCAGCCGCAATCAGGCCCCCAGAATAGCCCAGGGTAATGATAATCACGTGCGTCGAGAGCCAGAAATTGGAGCGTAATACCGCCCGCAGGGGGTCCATGTGATCCTGAGCATCCACTCCCTCAAAAGCCCTTGCCAGAAAGAGTCCTAGGAGTCCCACCGCAATGGCCGCGCCCAAAGCGATCCGACGACGAGTCACCGCTTCAAGAAGAAACAGGACGAGAACGCCCCCACCAGCAATGAAGGGTATCGTATCGTAGAGGTTCCCCACCGGAGGGCGCTCCATGAGGATACAGCGGTGTACGATTCCCCAGATAAGATACACCGCGCCCAGCATACCCAGAAGCCAGGTCAACCGATAGGTCCACCTTCCCCATCCAGAGGCCGGTGCTAGCCAGCTGACAGCAGCAACTACAAAGGCGAGGACGAACCAGACCAGACCCCTCACAAAATAGTTCTTCTCATAGTACGTGACCTCCGATTCCAGCTTGCCCTCTTTTTCTCCCAGCGCAGAGGAACGGCTCACAAGGTCCTCCCGCCAACTGTCCAGCTTCTCCGCGAACTCACTCTCTTTGCCCTCCGCGGCAGCGCAAAGCTCCTCCAGAGTCTTTAGATCCTTGGAGAGACGCTCCCAATGCGTGATATCAAGGCCTCTCGACACCTCTCCCAGGCGGTTCCCCGCAGACATCCACTCACGCCCCTGAATTTTCAGGGTAGCGCTCACCTCTCCAGTATTTTTTGCTACCAGTTCGGCACCGGGATAACTGTCTCCCGCTCCCTCTTCGAGAGTGCCCAAGGTGGAGCTTCCCTCGAACATTTCAACCTGACCAGACTCACAATTAACCTCGAAGGTCTTGACCACCTCTCCAGAGTGAATGGTCGCCTCTCCTCCGGGGGGAAGGACCACATTCGCCTCGTAAGGAGGAAGCCACTCGATGCCACCTTCTCCACGACCCAGCCTGAAGCTCACTTCATTGATGAGCTTCTGGACGTGCTCGGGAACTTCCTGTTGACGCAGGGCTGCTGCCAGAACCGGCATGGCCTTGACCCAGTAGCTGACGGTACTCATCTGCTCCCCGTCAGCCGTCTCAGCGGAGGCATCCAAAGTGACTCCCTGCGAGAAATCATTGCTGGCGACCATTCCCTGATAATCCATGATCTTCCTCGCCAGCGCGCGCGGATCGGATTCCCCAGCCGGAAATTTGTAATCTGGATCTCTTTGCATTTTCGCCTGAATCTCCTTTTGCAAATCCCCTGCCCGTTTACCTAGCTCCTGCATGTAAGGCTCCAGTTGGATATAGCTATAACGATCTCTGCGGCTCTCCACCTCCATGCCAACGTTTTCCAGTAATTCCGAGTCATCTACTCGGAAGGTCGGCATCTTCAGGGCGATTTCAGGCCGGAAAAGAATATCGAGGAGCCACTCTGTCGGCCCGATGCTGATCTCCTTACCTCCGCTCTCGAACTTCATCTTGCGTGCACCATGCAGCTTCAGCATCAGGAACTGCGCCCGCGTCTCAAACGGCTTCACCCGGCCTCCATCCTGAACAGGGATTCCCTTCGCGATCTCTACGGTCTCGGCATTCCACTTCGAATATCCCTCTACCTGTTGATACTCTTTCTTGGAGTAGCCGTCCCGGTTGGTTACC
>DFWB01000371.1 GCA_002380675.1 Akkermansiaceae bacterium UBA4145 | reverse complement strand
TGTCGCCACCATGGCTGCCGGAAGTCGATTAGCCCACGAAGCCTTCATTACCCACCTTTTCCACCACTTTACCAAGCAGTCCATCAACGCCTATGGCGCTGACACGAAGGCCTCACTGCATGCAAAATTCGTAAAATCTGGTTACAATATCAGGAGTTTGCTCGTAGAATTAACCAAGGTGGCAGTAAGCCATAAAGCTGAAGCCAAACCGCTCGCCGCGAAATAAGCGGATTCACCCCCGGACCAATGACAATACCGCGTAGCCGCCGCAGCTTCCTCCGTGACCTCGGTCTATCGGGTGCATCCCTGCCTTTTGTAGCCGGGCTCCCGAGTCTCCAGGCGGCCCAAAACGAGACCAGACGACAACGCCTGATCATCGTATTCTCTCCCAATGGGACTCTTCCTCCCCATTTCTGGCAGGATTCTCCCGGCCCGTTGAAGGAACTGAAGTCCATCCTGCAGCCGCTCGCTCCCTTCAAGGACCGCATGCTCATGCTTAAGGGGCTGAACAATAAAATTCGTGGTGATGGAGACGGCCATCAGCGGGGCATGAGCTGTCTGCTCACCGGTATCGAACTGCTTCCCGGAAATATTCAGGGTGGATCAGACTCCCCTGCGGGTTGGGCAAGTGGCATCTCGATCGATCAGGAGATCAGGAACTTCCTCCAGAAAGACCCCGCAACCCGCACCCGTTTCGGATCCCTCGAGTTCGGGGTAGCAGTGCCAGCCCGGGCTGACAACTGGACCAGGATGGTTTACGCCGGATCGAACAAGCCCGTGGCTCCTGTTGACGATCCCTACCAGATGCTGAACCGGCTCTACGGTCAGAACAAGGACCGGGCAACCCTTGCAGGACTTCTTGATGATGTAAGAGAAGACTTGAGCAAGGTTTCCTCAAGAATCAGCAGTGAAGACCAACAGAGACTCAAGGATCACCTTGAACTCGTGCGTGCGATGGAGAGTGAGCTCAAGGCAGCCGAAAGCGGAAACGCTCTGGTCCACCCGGAACCCGAGCTTGATCCGAATATCGAACTGGTCAACGACAACACTCCGGAAATCAGCAGGATGCAAATTGACCTGCTTGTCAATTCACTAGCAAATGACATGTGCAGGGTGGCAAGCCTTCAGTATATGAGATCGGTTGGGCAGGCACGTATGAGATGGCTTGATGTCAACGAGGGTCACCACAGCCTTTCCCACGAGCCCGACAAAAACAATGCCGCTCAGGATAAGCTTCTCCGGATCAACAAGTGGTTCGCCGGAGAGATCGCCTACCTTGCGTCAAAGCTGGACAGCCTGCCAGAACCCGGTGCCGAGGGCTCGATGCTCGATCATACCACCATCATGTGGACCAACGAACTCGGCAAAGGAAACTCACATAGCCAGAACGATATTCCCTTCCTTCTCCTGGGAGGCGGATCGGACTTCAAAATGGGGCTGTCTCACAATTTTGGCGGCCAACCTCACAACCGGCTCCTCATCTCTCTGGCCCACTCCTTTGGCCATGAAATTCAGCACTTCGGCAACAAGTCCCAGAGCAAGGACGGGCCTCTGAAGCTGACTTAGTAAAAAGTCGTAGCGTCTTTCGTGCGCTTGAACAATTTCTCCTTGCGAATTCATCGTCCCGGGACCCTCCCTGCTCTCCGCCTCAAGGACGAGGGCGCCACGGATGCTCTCTTCTCCTAACGTAACCCAGTACTCCTACGGGAAAATTCTACGGCGAACAGGTGAGCCCAGGCGATGTCATCAAGCTGATACTCCTTTCCGCGATCTGGGGAGCATCGTTTCTCTTCATGCGGATCACTGCTCCTGAGCTTGGGCCCTTCCTCACAACCTTCGCCCGTGTTGCCATTGCAGCAGTGGCTCTCGCGCCTTTCCTCCTACGAGTGAAGCACCGCAATGCTCTCAGTTCCCATAAGTGTTCTCTTCTCATCCTCGGAGTTTTTAACTCCGCCCTACCCTTTTCCCTTCTCTGCTGGGCTTCACTTCATCTCGAGGCGGGATTTACCTCCCTTCTGAACGCTACCACTCCGATCTGCGCTGCCGTCATCGGGCTCTTGTGGCTCAGCATTCCTCTCTCGCGACTTCAGGTCCTTGGCCTTGCGATAGGTCTCTCTGGAATCACAATTCTTACCGGCAATCAGCTCGACTTTTCCAAGGATGGGGCCGGGTGGCCTATTGTCGCGGTCCTCTGTGCTACCTGCTGCTATGCCTACGCTGGACACTATGCCAAGATCAGACTCCCTGATGTCTCTCCACTCGCGGTTTCGGCCGGAAGCCTTCTCGCTTCAACTCTTGCCCTCCTTCCATTTGCCATTCTCTTCAGCCCGGCACAAGCGCCCGGAGCCGGTACTATCTTCAGTCTGCTGGCCCTCGGCCTCCTCTGCACGGCCACTGCCTTTATCCTCTTCTTCGATCTACTCAAACGAAATGGGGCGACAGCTGCAACCACGGTTACTTTTGTGATCCCGGTCTTTGGCATTCTCTGGGGCTCGCTCTTCCTTCACGAGGAAATCACCAGCCGGATGACCCTCGGAATGGTGGTAGCACTTCTGGGAACTGCCTTCGTGACCAAGCTGATCCCACGGCAACGGCAATAAGCTTACCAATCAGTCCGGCACCGTTGGCTCCGTCGCCAGATTGTTCCCCGTGAAGCTGGAATCAACTTCCAAGGCACCGACGGCTCTCTCCTCCGGAGGCCCCGCGGTGGTTCCAGTTCCTGCGAGCCCATAGATCGCTATTCCAGATAGATGGGGAGTCTTGCTCTGGAATTTCGAGTTCGCACTGAGAAGAAGATC
This sequence comes from Akkermansiaceae bacterium UBA4145, assembly GCA_002380675.1. Lineage (GTDB taxonomy): Bacteria > Verrucomicrobiota > Verrucomicrobiia > Verrucomicrobiales > Akkermansiaceae > Roseibacillus_B. Next base: position 1,276 of record DFWB01000371.1, on the reverse strand, counting down.
CAAGCTCCCATCCTTAATCTCCGCGCGGTAGGGCCCATAGCGGTTCCACGCACCCAATGTCTGCTTTTTACATAGTTCCTCCGGGATCTTCTTGTTCTCTACATTCAGGCGTAGCGACCGCACCGAATCCCCTTCATCCTCCATCATCCAGACATAAACCTGATAAAGACCATTCTCTCTGGGCCACCGAAGCGACATCGTCGCGTTGTTGACCGAGACCTTACTCATCAGCATACCCTGCAACCCCGCACCCGCGACGTATCCCAGCGGTTGCTGCGTCGAAATTGTTGTCTCTACACTCCCCTCCTTGCCCTCTATCCCAACCTCGAATCCTTCTGACTGGGCCTTGGCGTATGAAAGCCACTCCCCTCCATCTACTGCCACTTCGCCACCGTTCAGGTTTACTCCAGCCAGAAAACTCCATGCTCTTGGCAGAGCCTCTTCGTTCACCTCAGTCCACCCTCCCGCAATGATCTGTAAAGTGGCCCCATCTCGTGGACGCACAACCTCGGCAGATCCCTCCGATACTTCCACCCTCGTTGCCTGTGCGCCGCTGAGCACTGTTGCTCGCGCGCTTTCCAAAGTCACTCTAGCATTTCCTCCCAGCACCACCATTGGTTGCCCAACCGGTTGCGGCGCAACGTCCAAGGTTATCACGCCCCGACCGACTCTGACCTGCTTGCCTTTGTTTTGCTTTTCTAGGGTAATCTCGCTTCCGGATCGGATGTGCAAATACGTTTTTTCCTCAACGTAGGCGACTCTTAGGAATCCCTCGCGAACTGTGATGACATCGCCCTCTCGAAGATCATCGCCGTTTTCAAGCCGGCTCTGGCTACCAACCTTCCGAAGAAGAACGACTTCTCCCTGTATAAAGTCCACCTTCGCAATCACGCCCGCTCCCTCTGATGGACGAGGCGTCATCCGGTTCATCCCAAAGAAGAGGGCACCTATAATCCCAAGAAATAATAGGATCGCAATGCCAACAAAGACTTTCGAGGTGCTCTGCTTGGCAGACCGTAGCCTCTGCGGAGGGGCCTGGCCCTGCAGGATTCCCGCATTGGGATCCCCTGCCCCATATTGCTGCCCGTATGACTCCGCTACATTTTGAAAATACTCGTAGGCAGGATCGCCGGGCTCTGGGGGAATAATTTTGGCCTGTAGAGGCCTGACGGGTATCGCAGATGGCTGATGAGCCTGCTGCGAGACTGGTGCGGGCGAAGGTGACGCAGGCGGAGGGGTCGCGGGTGCGGGCGAAGGTGACGCAGGTGCAGGCGGA
>DFWB01000149.1:1516-16975 GCA_002380675.1 Akkermansiaceae bacterium UBA4145 | reverse complement strand
TGCGCGGGCCGCCGTTATCGAAGCTAAGATTCAGCCAGGGAAGGGACCGACAGCCACTGTTGTTGTCGAAGCCGGCACTTTGAGAGTCGGAACCCCCTTTATATGTGGTCCCTACGCGGGCAAGGTGAAGTCGCTACTCGATGATCGGGGAGAGCAAGTGAAGGAGGCTGGTCCCGCTACTCCAGTTGAAGTGCTCGGATTTGCGGAACTGCCGAATGTTGGCGATGAGCTCGTTGCGATGGAAAACGAGCGAGCCGCCAAGAAGCTTAGCGATGAGCGTCAGCTGGAGCTCAGGCAAAGCCGACTCGAGCGACCAAAGAAAAGCCGTATGGAGGATATGCTCGCGCGCGTGCAGGGTGGGCAGAAGGTAGAGCTTAAGATTATTCTGAAGTGCGATGTCCAAGGGTCAGTCGAGGCAATCCGGGGAGCGATCGGAGATGTTGAATCAGACAAAGTGGATGTGAATTTCATCCATGCGGCAGCAGGTTCGATAAGCGAGTCCGATATTCTTTTAGCGAGCAGTGCAGATGCGGTGGTCCTTGGGTTCAATATCAAGGTCGAGAGTAATGCCGTGAAAGCGGCCAAAAGAGAAGGCGTTCAGGTCAAACTATACTCGATCGTGTACGAGCTCATCGACCAGGTTAAGGACGCGATGCTTGGTTTGTTAGAGCCGGAACTCAGGGAAAAAGTACTAGGTCACGCAGAAGTGAAGCAGGTCTTCAAGGTGAAGCGGGGTCGCGCCGCAGGTTGTCTTGTTGCTGATGGAAAGGTCACGCGGACGGCGCATGCCCGTGTAATGCGGGACGGGACTCCTGTATTTGACGGGAAGATGTCCACCCTGCGGCGTATTCAAGACGACGTGGAGGAGGTCAAGCAGGGCATCGAGTGTGGAATCCGTCTGGGAGAGTTTAATGAGTACGAAGAGGGTGACGTGATCGAGTGCTACGAGCTGGAGAAGATTGATCAGACGCTCTAGGATAGAGCGGTGCTGTCCGGAATTATTGGAATAAGCATACGGTGGCTATGTCGAGACGTATGGACAGGGTAAATGAGCTGCTCAAACGCGAGATCAGTAGTGTTTTACAGCGAGATTTTGAGTGGAAGGGGACGCTGGTCACTGTGAATGCGGTTGAAGTTTCGCAGGACCTTAAGGATGCGAGGGTCTATGTGGGTGTTCTTGGCGGCCATGAGGAACGGGTTATCGAACGCCTGAATGGGGAGAGAGGGTCTATTCAGAGCCGCGTCATGAAGAGGGTGATTTTGAAAAACACGCCGGTCCTCAGGTTTGTGGGAGATGACTCGGTCGTTCGGGGGGTTGATATTGTCAACCTCCTCGACGAAGTCGCTGAGCTGCCTGTTGCGCCACCCCTGAAGGAGGGCGACGACGATGCCATATTTAAGGAATAACATTCCTCTTCGTGGTAGCTTATGGTGAGGCCTTGATGCTCCATGGCTAGAGAAGACCCTTCTTTCGGTGCCGCTCGAGCGAAAGCGGGCCTCCAGCCCTGTGACATGAACTGCTGAGAAAGAACGGGCAGGGAATTAGGTTGGCAGGAAACCCAGTTTTGCTTGCGATCGAGCAGGCGCCGTAGACAATCCGCCGCCTTCCCGCCGCACGTTCCAACCGTTCATGGGTCAACCGATTACAGCGTCTCATCTCTCTGAGATTGTCTCAAACTACGATAATTTCGTGCTTTTGAGCCATGCGCGCCCCGATGGGGATGCGATCGGTTCGGTGGTTGCGCTCAAGGCGGTCCTTGAGGAGCTAGGCAAGACCGTAGTAGGGTTGAATGAGGATTCAGTGCCGGATAATCTTCGTTTTATGAGAGGTTCTGAGGGTGTCGAATGCCCCTCCGGTCCACTTGAGGCAGAGGTGGTCATCGCGCTGGACACAGCAAACAGGGAGCGGCTGGGAGCGAGATGCCTCGATTCGCTGGGAGGGGTGCAGGTCTGGGTAAACATAGATCACCATATTTCGAATGAGAAATATGGTGATTACTGGTTGATTGATGAGAAGTCGGCGGCGACGGGGGAAATTCTATATGCGATCATCAAGGAACTCAAATGGCCACTCCCGGATATAGCCCGGGATGCTCTGTATGTTGCGCTATCCACAGACACGGGATCTTTCCAGTATTCCAACACATCTGGGCGCACCCATACAATGGCAGCTGATCTCGTGGAGCAGGGCCTTGACGTGGCAGCTCTCACATCACGTCTGTATCATGACTACCCCTTGCGAAGAGTAGAGCTTCTGAGGTCTCTTCTTGAGACAATGAAGTTAACTGATGACGGTAGGATTGCCTGGTGGACCCTGTCGCGCGACACCAAGACAAGAATCGGGATGCAGGCTGGTGATGGTGAAGGGTTGATTGATGTGTTGCGTGCGATTCAGGGTGTCCTGGTCTGCGGATTCATTGAAGAAATGGATGATGGAAAAATAAGGCTTTCGTTACGCTCTAAGGATTCTTCCGTCAACGTGTGTGACATATGCGCTCACTTTGGTGGAGGCGGCCATGTCCTTGCGGCAGGCGCTAAGACCAAGGGCCCTCTAAATGAGGCGGTCTTACGCTTTCTCGAGGTGACCCAAGAAGCTCTTCCCCCTCAAAAACTATGAATGACCCTAATATTATTCCGAGTGGAGTACTCCTTGTTGATAAGGATCCCGGGATGACCTCTCATGACGTCGTAGCGATCGCACGGCGATCGATGGGGATCAAGAAAATTGGACATTGTGGGACGCTGGACCCCATGGCGACTGGGCTCCTCATGCTGGTGGTTGGGCGCGCAACGAAGATACAGGACCTCTTGATGAGCGAGGATAAGCAATATGTCGGAACAATTACGCTGGGAGCGACCACGACAACTCAGGATGCGGAAGGAGAGATTATTGAAGAAAGAGAGGTCGGGTCGTTAGGTGATGAGGCTATCCGGGCAGCCTTTGAAAAATATTCCGGGAACTTTGAGCAGATCCCTCCCATGGTATCAGCGATCAAAAAAGATGGAGTTCCCCTGTATAAGCTGGCGCGGAAGGGCAAGGAGGTTAAGCGGGACCCTCGTCCCGTGTATGTCACTGATTATGAGTTGACGAGAGTGTCACTTCCAGAAATCGATTTTACGGTGAATTGCTCCAAGGGGTTCTACGTGCGGAGTTATGCGCATGATATTGGTGCCACACTGGATTGTGGAGGTCATCTGTCGGCTCTGCGAAGAACCCGTTCGGGAGAGTTCACTTTGGAGCGTGCGGTCGGGGTGGAAGCGTTGAAGTCCGGAGGCGCTGAGGAACTAATCAATTCGATGGTGAGCCTGGCAGAAATCTCCCTGATGCGGGGGGCTTAACGTCGTTCAGAAAAAGGAGTGACTCGTTTTTCGACCATCGCTGAGCTTGCGAATGTCGGTAATCCCCTGCACCTCGCAATGGGAGTTTTCGATGGACTCCATCTCGGGCATCAAGCGGTGATTGAGGCTGCGGTAAAAGGTGCTGAGATCAGTGGGGGAATGCCGGGAGTGCTGACCTTTGAGCCTCACCCCATTCAGGTGCTCTCCCCTGAGAATTCACCACGGCGAATTTTTTCTTCTTTAGAGCAAAAAGAGCGTCTTCTCGCCGCCCTCGGCGTAGAGGTTCTCTTGGTTTTACGCTTTGACGAAGATATGGCCAGGCAGACTGCTGCGACTTTTGCTCAGAGGCTGCTGTCAGTGCCTGGCTTGCGTCAGGTAGTCGCAGGAGAGGATTGGAAATTCGGGAAGGGGCGCGAGGGGACGATGACATTTCTCCGCTCCTGCAGCTCGGGCTATAATGTAGAGGTCGAGGAGATAGCTGCGGTCACATGTCGAGGAGAGAGGATAAGTAGTACGCGTCTCAGAAGGGCCTTACGGGACGGGCATCTGAGTTCTGTGCGCGAGATGCTTGGCCGCTCCTACAGTTTGCTGGGTTCTGTTGTAGCTGGAGAGCAGGTAGGCAGGAAGCTGGGAGCACCCACTGCGAATATTCTGGTAGGTGAGGAGCAGCTTCCACCTGATGGAGTGTATGCGGTTTTGGCTCGGATTGAGGGAGAGAGCAGAGAGAGAGAAGCGGTAGCAAACCTAGGAATAAGACCCACGGTTGGAGGAACACAGCGCCTGCTGGAGGTTCACCTTTTGGATTTTGAGGGAAACCTCTATGGTGAAAACCTCGAGATCAGCTTTGGTCGGATGATCCGTGGAGAAAAAAGGTTCCAAGGTCATGCCGAGCTGCAAGAGCAGATCCAGAAGGATCTTGAGGAGGTCAGAAGGCTCTTTGATGTAGACGAGGCCGAAGTCAAGCCCGGCGACCACATCGAGAATAGGGGCGATTAAAAAGTGCCGTTAAGCTTTCTTCCGATCCAGAAGATCGCAAGGAGCCCCATGAGGCCTGCCGCAACATACCACTTGTCCCATTGTGATTCCGGAATGACCTGCGGACGGGGTTCCGGAAGGTCGTAGATCTCCTGGGCAAGAACCTCCAGCTGGGAGGCCTCAACAACACGCCCTCTGGAAACACGCGAAAGTTCTGCAAGGACGTCTGGGCGCGCAGGGTGCCCTGTCTTTTCAATCTGAGCTCCCTCCGCAATGATTCTTGTCTTTACGGCGCCTTCTTCGCTTTCAGAGGTACGGGCCGCGATGATCCAGTCGCCTGGCATCGTGACCTTGAACCGCCCCGTAAATGAGCCCCAGGTTCCGTCCTCCTTGGCAAGCTCAAACCTACGGACGCTCCCATCGGGGGCGGTGAGGTCAATTAGAACTGATCCCTCTTCCAAGGGGGCTCCGTTCTCCTGAAAGGCGTTGGCATTGATGGTTACATTTTCACCTGGTAATGGACGTTCCGGGGTAAAATAGAGCCGGACTCGCTCACCTGCTGCCATGTTTCTCTGGTAGGACATCCATCGAGCTACCTGGCCCCAGAAGCGGTAATGGTAGAGGTCCTCGACTCCCCGGCGCCACCGCCAGGCGGAATCGATACCCATGAATAATACTTTTCCGTTGCCGGCTCGACTCGTGACAATGAGGGGTATGCGATGCCCGTATTTGGGGTGTCGCCGGTTGGCGTGCACGGCGAGAACTTCAGTTCCACTCTTGGCCCGGACCACAGGGGCATGCCAGTAAAAGCCGGGAAGGCTTCGCCAGATATTGGGGTTTTCCTCTTCAGTATCACCAAGCATCGTCAGAAGTGAGCTTCGGCCTTCCGAGGTCAGAGAGAGAGGAGAGTCAGTAGCTTCCTCCTGGCCGCTTTTGAGAGCTTCATCGAGCACTACAGGCATCAACTCCCCCAGCTCATTCTCGAGCAGGCTGAACTGATTACCCTGCCATCCCGGAATGAAGACAATGCCGGAGGCTTGGTTTTCGACTAGTCCCTTGAGTAATTCGGCTTGCTCTGCGGTCAGCATTCCATCGCCGATGCCGACATCTCCGATGAAAATTACATCGTATTGCTGAAGCTCCTCAAGTTTGTCAGGGAAAGCTGTGATGTAGTCCGGCCCGTCTCCTTCCTCAAGTTGTGGATGGAGCAAAAGGCAATCTACATCAACGCCCGGATCTCTCGAAAGAGCATTGCGGATGAATCGATATTCCCAGCGGGGTAAGGTCTCGATGATGAGAGCCCGAATGGATTCTGGGCGGCCTGCAATGTTAAATCTGCGACTGTTGTTTTTCTCTACCAGCTCGCCATCGGCGAAGGGGATGGAGAGCTCCAGCGTAGAGCTGCCCTCCTTTTGCAGACGCCAAAGGATGGCATCGTAGTGTGTACTTCCTCGTGGAATCGTTATGTTCTTGGTCTTTTCGACTCCCGCCTGATCTCGAATCCGCACGATAGTCCGGACATCGCGATCCAGAGAGGATTCAATAGTGAACGGAATCTGGACGTTTTCTCCCACGATGCCATATGTCGGAGCCTTCACGGCAAGGAGGTCAAGGTCTGGTAGACGCTTAGGAGCGCCGGTTACTACCGAGAACAGAGGAATGTCCTGCAGACGCATTTTCTGTGCGGCAGCGACTGGCGCTGGTTTTTCCCGGGCATTCCAGTCGCCGTCCCCAATCATGATGACGGCACGAAGGTCTGGACGGTCCTCGATCCGGTCAGAGAGAGCGGAGTAAATGTCGGTCACGGCGAGGGAGCTGGCCTCGCCGTCATCACTGTCCGGAGCTTTTGAAAACGATTCGACGGATACCCGATGCTTCCCATCCTTTTCCAGAAGTTTCCAGAATTCGGTTGCGAGAATGGCTTCTGAGACTTCCTTGCGAGTTACGACTTCTCCGTTACTGCCCTCTTGACCCGGTAGTCGGGCATCTGCAGTAGACATGGAGCCTGATTCATCGTGGAGAATGATGATCTCTGGTTGTTTGACCGGTTCGATAGTTTTTCTCCACTCAGGATTGAACAGGAAGAATACAGTGACGGTTGCGCAAAGCAGGCGAAGTAATTCCAAAAGGCCAGTTCGTCCTGGCCTTGCACTTCTTCTGAGAGAGACGATGCAAAGGAGGAGGATGAGCAGCCAAGCAACCAGCCCCGTTATAAAAATGGGCAGAGGTGCGCTGAAGTAGAGGTTTTCAATGTTGAAACTCACGTCAGAGGCTGGGGTGAGGGTGCACTGTTGGTCACGGGCCGGCGTGGTTGAAGGCAGAGGAGCGCTTCCAGGATCAGAAAGAGGAGCATGGCGATCAGGAACCAGCGCCAGATCGGTCGAGAGAGGCTGTTGTTTCCTGATGCATCCTGCTCTTCAAGAAGGCTATAACCGGTGTCAGCAAGAGAGCTTCCCAAATCTGCGCCTGTAAGCGCTTCGAGAGAATCCTCTCCTAGGGGCCGGTTTGCGGCTATCAGACGTTCGCCGAGTCGGTAGACACCGGCCTCAAAGTCTGCATTTCCAAGGTCAGTAGGTTCTTCATAGGAGTCTACCCGGGTTCGGATCTCCTCTCCGACCGGGAGAGAAGACTCTTCCCCTGCCACCGCGAAAAAACTGGCTCCGATTCGACGACTGCCTTCCTCCAGGCTACGTTGCAGAGCCACCAGATGCAGGGCGGTCTGCTCAAGGTTGGACCATGTGTAGCTAGGCAGGGTAGAGAGAAACAGCACTTGGCCTGCTTCAATAACGCGGCGAGCCAGAAGAGGGTCGCCATTGACCCAATTTGCAAGGGAGGTGTAATCGCCGCTGATTTCGCGACGCTTGATGGCGCGAATACGGTCTATTGGAAGGGGAGCTCCGTCAGAGGCATCTCGGAATGCTCCATCCCCACGCTCCCAATCCTTAACGATAAAATACTTGTCGCCGGGGGCTTCCCTGACAGCGCCCCAGGACAGGCCAGCAAATGAGGATTCTGATTCCTCAGAAGGAGGAAGAAAGAGAACAACGCCACCGCTTTTCACATAGTCGAATAGTTGGTCGGATACAGGTGACTGGGGGATTGGCGCCTTCCAGACAATCAGAGACGCGGCCTCAAAGTTAACCTGATAAGCAAGCTCTGGGCTTCGGGTAATCACTTGTTGATTGGCAAAACCCGGGGCCAGAGCGGTGGTAAGAGATTTGAGAGTTTCTTCGTCGGTTGAGCTTTCGGCAATGAGGTAGGATTGCACAGGAGCTTCGTCGCCGTAGGCGTAGTAGGATACGTTGTTTCTCTTGTTGGCGTTGTCAGTGATGGAAACCCAACCATAGCCCTGTCCGGATGTCCCTGTCAGCGCGATACGTTTCCTGAAAGATTGACTCTGTCCGTTAAAGGCCACTTCGCTGCCAGAGCGCGCTCCCATATGATCCACGTTGACAGTGACCGTCGTAGGCCCGGTGTCTTCCTCCCGCTGCAGCTCCAGATCGAGAACGAGTTCTCCGGACTCTCTACGAGCGGAAACGACCCGGATGGAGAAATCATTTCGCTCGCGACCATTGAGAGCAAGGATTCGGACCTTGGTCTGAAAGTCCTCCTCGCTCAGTGAGGCCCGAAAGGCCTCCCAGCGGCTGTCCTCCGGGGCCCAGTTTTCTCTCTGGAGGTCTGAAGCGACCCAGATCTCATTGCGTCCCGCCTTCGCTTCCTTGAGGTAATCAAGGGAATTAATAAGCATGCCGGGGATGTCCGCCCCGGAGTCGGTCGGAGCGGTGAAGGAGAGTTCGGGCAGGACATCGGGTGAGGGAACTTCCTGTGCCTGCCCTGTGGCACTGTCGATCACAACAAGACGGGCGGCCTCGAGTTCATTCATGGCGTCGGCTACCTTGGTGAGAACGCTCTTCCTCTTGGTTACTTGAATGTCTTTTTCCGAGCGCTCCATGCTGGCGGACCGATCCAGAATGAGGACCACAGTTTCGACTTGTCCACCCCCCCAGCCTAGAAATCCACCCGCCAGTGGTCGGGCGATAGCGAAGACGAGAGCCGCCACAGCAAGCGAGCGCATCAGAAGGATGAGAATATGCTTAAGGCGCTTCTTGCCTCGGGAATCTCTCGTCGCTTTGAGCAGGAATTGCATCGCTCCCCATTCCACTGTGCGAAATCTCCGGCGATTCAGCAGATGGATGATGACCGGAATAGAGACCGCGAAAAGTCCCCAGAGCATAGCCTGTTGGAGGAAGGTCATTTTTTCCCTTTTTTCGGCAAACGGTTTGTCAGGAAATCGCGGAGTACTTCCTCGTAGTCCTGATCCGAGGTGACGAGGTGATAATTGGCCCGCACGTCATGGCAGCTTGCTTCAGTATTCGTCAGAAACTCCCGGATTGCGGCGGTATATTCGTCAGCGATCAGGTTAGGCTCGGCGACGACGGTGGTGCTGTCTTCCAAGTCGACGAAACGATGAGGTCTCGTGAAATCAAAGTTAATCTCCTGTGGATCCATGAGATGAAAAACAGCTACGTCATGTTTGCGGTAGCGCAGGTGCTGTAGAGCATCAGCAAAGGACTGGGAATCGCAGAAGAGATCCGAGAGGACGATAATGAGTGCCCGTTGGCCGACTTTTTCGGCGACGGTGTGAAGGGCGTCGACCAAGCCGGTTTCGCCCTTGGGTTCGAGCGTGCCGAGAACCTCGAAAAAGTTCTGAAGGTGGGCAGGACGCCTGCTGGGTGGGAGTTCCAGATGAATGGTCTCATCGCAGCATGAAAGGCCGGCAGCATCACCCTGGTTGACAAGTAAGTAGGCCATGGTGGCGGCGAATCTGCGGGCGAATTGAATCTTGGATTCGAACTCTCCGGAGGCGTATTTCATCGACCCGCTGCAATCGACAACAAAGTAGGCGCGCAGGTTGGTGTCCGCTTCAAATTCCTTAATATAGTGACGATCGCTCCGGGCGTATGCCTTCCAGTCCAGTCTTCGCGTGTCATCACCGGGCACGTATTTGCGATACTCTGCGAACTCAACTGACGACCCGCGATGTGGCGAGCGATGCTTGCCAACCACGTTGCCCACCATTGCGAGTCGTGCCTCAACCGGCAGAGCGCCAAGGCGAGAGAGGACATCGGAATCTAGAAAGTCGTATTTCACGACCCGCGGTAGTTCTCGAATTTGTGAGTAGTCATTATGGAGGGTTATGGGCCCCTTGGGTGGTCCTGCCGGTCCTTAGTCCTCTCGCATTTCCTCGATCAAGCGCTCGACTACTCGCTTGGAAGTCATTCCCTGGCTTTCCGCTGCAAAGTTGGTAATGACCCGGTGCGTCAAAACCGGGACCGCAACAGCTTCGATATCCTCGAGAGAGGCCATGTAGTTGCCCCGGAGTGCGGCGCGGCCTTTTGCCCCGAGAACGAGATATTGCACGGCCCGCGGACCGGCGCCCCAACCGACGTATTCCTTAATCCAGGAAGGGGCATCATCGGAGTTCGGCCTCGTTTTCCTTACGAGTTCGACCGCGTAGTCGTAGATGTGATCGGGGACAGGCATCCGGCGCACGAGTTTCTGAAACTCAAGAACTTCCTGGCCTGTGATCAGTGCGTTCAGTCTACTGCGGTCCACGCCGGTGGTCTCGCGTGCAATACGACGCTCCTCATCTTCCGATGGATAGTCGACTTCCACTAGAAACATGAAGCGGTCAAGCTGCGCCTCGGGGAGAGGGTAAGTGCCCTCCTGCTCGATCGGGTTCTGGGTCGCGAGAACGAAAAAAGGTTGATCAAGATCGTAGGTGTGGCCGAGAGCGGTGACCTTGTTCTCCTGCATGGCCTCGAGAAGAGCGGACTGCGTCTTGGCTGGCGCCCGGTTAATCTCGTCCGCAAGAAGCAGGTTCGCGAAGACGGGACCCTTGATATATTCAAACTCCCGCTTCCCTGTGACCGCGCTTTCTTGGATGATGTCCGTTCCTGTAATGTCGGCAGGCATCAGATCAGGGGTGAATTGGATTCGGCTGAAGGAGAGATCCATGCACTCACCCACGCTCGACACGAGCAGGGTCTTAGCCAGCCCGGGCACACCCATCAATAAGGCATGTCCTCGGGAAAAAAGACAGATGGCGAGCTGCTCGACTACCTCCTCCTGCCCGATGATTACCTTGGCTAGCTCATCTCTCAGGGCTTGATAGACCTTTCCGAGCTCGTCGATTGCGGCAACATCGTCGGGGGGCAGGGTGTTTTCCTCTGCCGAAGCCTGAGGTTTTTCTGGGGAATCCTGAGCTTCGTCGTCTGGTAGAGGATCCTCGGGATCGGGGGTGTCAGCGGGTGCGGAATCCATGAAGTTTGCTTTAGTTGAGTAACGGTGAAGGACGCTACCGGCCACCGTTATTTTGTCTAGCGGGGATTCCAGTGGTGGTGTCTCTCGGGGAGAAAGGGGTTAGTTTCAGGACTATTTAGGCTTTTATGGAAGCGCGAGCGGGGCTGAATGGCCCCCAGCTGGGCGGCGGGGATCCCAGCTGGGAGTCTTGAACCCTATAAAATTGAGGATTTCCACTTGCCAGCATGGGCAACTCTGCTAAATAGCTCGCCCCTTTCGCGTCAGGGCCAATGACGCGGTCACAACGCCTTTTCACTACATGGCACGAATTTTTGGAATTGAAATACCCAACGAGAAGCGGATCGAAGCTTCTCTCTGTTATATATACGGAATCGGAGCCACCAGTTCTCTGAAGATCCTGGAGCAGGCTGGAGTCGACGGCAATTTGCGGACGGGTCAGCTGTCAGAGGACCAGCTGGTGAAGATCGCTCAGGTGATCCAGAGCCAAGGGATCGCAATTGAGGGAGATCTCCGGCGTGAAAAGCAGTCTGCGCTTAAGCGGCTTACTTCCATCAATTGCTATCGCGGACAACGCCACAAGCGGGGCCTTCCGGTTCGGGGACAGCGGACGAGAACGAACTCGCGCACGAGGAAGGGTCGAAAGAAGACGGTTAGCAGTAAGAATTAGGGACTGCCGCGTAATATTAAAATTTGTTGAAACCCACCATGGCTGAGGAAGAGAACAACACACCAGAGGCTCCGGAGACAGAACCGGAAAAGGACAACACCGTAGCCGAGGAGGCTTCTGCCGCTGAAGTTGCGACAGAAGCGCCTCAATCAGGTGAAGACCAGAAACAAGAGGATGCGCCCGCAGAATCTGAAAAAGCGGAAGCTGAAGGAGACGGTGATGAGTCGAAGGAGGGTGCTCCAGACGATCAGAAGAAAGACGAGAAAAGGGATATCTTCGCTGAGATCATGGGCGAGGAAGCTGCCGATGCAGTCAAGATCCACAAGGCGAAGTCGAGTAAGAATGTTTCAAAGGGCATTATCCATGTCGCAGCCACCTTCAACAACACAATGGTAACGGTGACGGATCAAACTGGAAACACTATCGGGTGGTCCAGTGCCGGAAAGATGGGCTTCAAGGGTTCCAGAAAGAGCACTGCGTATGCTGCTCAGGTAGTTTCACAGGATGCCTGCCGCCAGGCCATGGGTCACGGCCTGAAGGAAGCTGAGGTAAGGGTGAAGGGACCTGGAGCAGGACGCGAATCTGCGGTCCGTGCGGTTCAAGCTATCGGAATTGATGTTTTAGCCATTAACGATGTGACCCCTATCCCGCACAACGGATGCCGGCCGAAAAAGGCGCGCAGGGTTTAGGGAATTCAGCGACGAAACTAAATAAACTATCTTCTCATGGCACGCTATACAGGTCCCAAAGACAGAATCAGCCGCCGCTTTCTGGTGCCGTTGTTCGGATCCTCCAGAGCTCTCGAGCGTCGTAACTATCCGCCCGGGCAGCATGGATTGAGGGCCGGTCGCCGGAAAAAGTCCGACTACGCGATCGCGCTTGGAGAAAAGCAGAAACTTAAGTTCCAATATGGGGTTCTCGAAAAGCAGTTTCGTCGTTGCTACGAGGAAGCCGCACGGCGCCGGGGGATCACCGGTGACATCATGCTCCAATTGCTCGAAACCCGTCTTGATAACGTGTGTTTCCGCCTTGGTTTTGGAAATAGCCGACAAGCTGCTCGTCAGCTTGTGGGACACGGGCATGTCCTTGTGAACGGAAGGAAGCTGGATGTTCCCAGTTATCACTGTAAGCCGGGAGATAAGATCAAGGTCGGCCCCAAGCCCTCTTCCCAGCAGCTTGGTCTCCGGATGATGGATCTGACTCAGGCGGTGCCCCTGAAGGAATGGGTCTCCCTCGATCGCGAGACCATGGAGGGTTCTGTAGCGCGCCTCCCCGAAGTTGAAGACATAGATCCTCTGGTAAACGTGCAGCTGATCGTCGAGCTTTACTCGCGTTAACAAACACGAATATCCCGGTGGACCGGTGGGATAAAGCAAGGGCCTCGCGCGGAAGCGAGGCCTTTTTCATTTTGGGAGCGAGTCTGAAAACTCCTGCAGATCATCATCCTTTCGCCGCCGCCAATCCCCAATCTCGTAGTTCAACTTGCAACTTCCGCCCGGAGGATTGAAACTCAGAAGGATGGCCGACGAGAAAGAGCGAAAGACTCTGGAGGAGAGAAATCAGATGAGTGATCTGGAGCGTCTGCGGCACTCCTGTGCACACGTGATGGCAACAGCTATCTCCAGGCTCTGGCCTGATGCCCAGTTTGCTGCAGGGCCTCCCGTAGAGGGTGGCTTCTACTACGACCTTGAGTTGTCCCACCGTATTTCTCCCGATGATTTTCCCGCAATCGAAGCGGAAATGAAAAAGGTGGTGAAGGAGAATCAGGTGTTCGAGCGGGAAGTGATCAGCCGGGAAGAGGCAATGGAGTTGGCTCAAAACGGGCGGCTCGCGGCCTTGGGGGACAGGGATGCGCCGTCCGTATTCAAGGTGGATCTGCTGGAGGGTATTCCGGAGGGAGAAGAAATCTCGCTGTTTAAAAACGGAGAATTCTGGGACCTATGCGCCGGGCCACACGTTGGTCGCACAGGCAATTGCAAGGCCTTCAAATTGATGAGCGTGGCGAGTGCCTTCTACAAGGGTGACGCGAACAACCCGCAGCTCCAGCGCATTTACGGAACCTGTTTTAAGAACAAGACATTACTCACCGAGCATCTTGAACGTCTGGAGGAAGCGAGAAAGCGGGACCACAGACGTCTTGGCAGAGAGCTAGGCCTTTTCCATTTCGATGAAATGGTTGGCCAGGGGCTTCCTCTGTGGAAGCCCAAAGGAGCCATTATTCGCCGTCAGCTACAGGATTTCATCGCAGCAGAGCTTGATAAGCAGGGATACTCTCAGGTCTTCACGCCGCATATAGGCAAGCTGGACCTCTACAGGACCAGTGGACACTTCCCTTACTACGAGGAGAGCCAATACCCCCCGTTTGCAGAGCGCGAAGCTCTTAAAAAGCTCTCTGAGGATCAGAGTAGTTGTGGGGAGCTTATGAATTTTCTCAGGACGGGTGATGTGGAGGGCTTCATGCTGAAGCCGATGAATTGCCCCCATCATATTCGTATCTTTGCCAGTGATCACCACAGCTATCGTGACCTGCCGGTCCGCCTCGCGGAATTTGGAACGGTCTATCGTTGGGAGCAGAGCGGTGAGCTGGGAGGGATCACGAGGACTCGTTCCTTTACGCAGGACGACGCCCATCTTTTCTGCACACCAGAACAGCTTGGACCCGAGATCCAAGGCTGCCTTGGCCTTGTGAAGAAGGTCTTTGGTGCTCTCGGGATGTCTGATTATACGGTTCGTCTATCCCTGCGGGATCCAGATTCTTCTAAATATGTCGGAGATCCAGCCAATTGGGACAAGGCGGAGGAAGCATTGCGTGAAGCGGTACAGACGCTCGGGGTAGATTTTACGGAGGAGCCTGGAGAGGCGGCCTTTTATGGGCCCAAAATTGATTTCGTTGTGAAAGACGTGATCGGGCGAGAGTGGCAGCTTGGAACAGTGCAGGTGGATTATAATTTGCCCGAGCGTTTTGATCTCAGCTATATAGGTTCTGATAATAAGCCTCACAGGCCGGTTATGATTCACCGAGCTCCGTTTGGTTCCTTAGAGCGTTTCGTAGGCCTTCTCATCGAGCATTTTGAAGGGAAATTCCCGGTCTGGCTCGCTCCTGAGCAAGTAAGGGTCCTGTCTATCTCAGAGAAGCATAATTCCTACGCTGCGGAGGTTGCGCAAAGGCTTGCAGATGCGGGGATTAGAGCCTCCAGTGATCTCACGGGTGATAAGATCGGGGCCAAGATTCGTCTTGCGAGGCTCGAACGCATACCCTATATGCTCATCACTGGCGCGCGCGAAGAAGAGTCACAGAGTGTGAGCGTGCGTCACCGGGATCGTGAGGATCTTGGGACTATGACTCTCAATGACTTTGTCGACCAAGTATGCGAAGAAATTCGAAACCGCTCATTATGAGTGGAACTGAAATTTGTTGCTTTCAATGAGACTGCAGCACATTCAACCAAGCTTGGCAGAGCGCTACGGCGTTTCAATTTGCGGATAATCTCCGCGCCCTTAACAACACACGAGATACTATCGCTAAGAAAAAGAAGAAGAGGTTTCGCCCGCGTCGGGACATGACCCGGGTGAATGAACGAATCAGGGCCCCAAGGGTGAGAGTGGTATCGGGTAAGGGTGAGCAACTTGGGGTCATGGATACCCGGGAAGCCGTCCAGAAGGCCAAGGCGATCGGGTTTGATCTGGTCGAGGTTGCTTCCAATGCGGACCCTCCAGTTTGCCGGGTGGTCGATTACGGAAAATGGAAATATGAGCAGTCCAAGCTCAAAAAGACCAGCAAGAGCAAGTCCGTTACTCGGTTGAAGGAGGTTAAATTCCGAGTGCGGACTGAGCAGCACGATTACAATATCAAACTAGGAAGGATTGAGTCCTTCTTGGATGAAGGGCATAAGGTGCGTGTTCAGTTGCAGTTCAGGGGGCGAGAGAACGCTCACCGAGAGCTGGGCTTTGAAAAGCTCGAGAGGGTCAAGGGCGATCTGAAGACGATGGGGAACGTCGATCAGGAGCCCAAGCTGGTCGGAAGGAATGTTGTCATGGTCCTTTCACCTCTCCCGGAGAGCCAGCGAGAGCGGAAGTTTAAGTTGAGTCATGGTGATCTGATTGAAGAGGATGACTTTGATGAGGAAGACCTTGATGGGGAAGACCTTGATGGG
>DFWB01000149.1:0-1181 GCA_002380675.1 Akkermansiaceae bacterium UBA4145 | reverse complement strand
GGGGAAGACCTTGATGGGGAAGACGAGCAGGATTCTGAAGGCGAAGAAGATGGCGATTCAGGTGTGGAGGAAGGTGATCCGAAATAGGATTGAGTCCTGCGCTTTTTGAAGAGATGGATGAATGCCTGCTTCTTTTTGATATTGATGGGACTCTGATCGATGCAGGCGGTGCAGGGGTAGGGGCAATTCGTCTGGCAGTTCAGGATCTGTATGGTGACGAGATTGCAGTGCCTGAGCTTGATGTTCGAGGGACTACTGATGCAGCTCTAGCACAAAAGCTTCTGCCAGCGATGGGCGCAGAGGTCAGTCCGCGCAATATAGCCCAGCTTTACGAAGCCTATCTGATTCGACTGCGTGAGCAGTTTCAGAAAGTGAGTCCAGAGGCAGGAATTCTCCCAGGCGTCCATGAGCTCCTGAATACCTTGAAAAAGGAAGGCGTGGTCATGGGCTTGCTCACGGGGAATCTAGAGGCTGGCGCTTGGATCAAGTTGGAAAGATTCGGATTGGATCAGTACTTTTCCTTTGGAGCCTTTGGAGATGAGCACCCAGAGCGGGATAAGCTCGGCCCTGAAGCCCTTGCTGAGGCGGAGAGGGTGCATCAACGCAGGTTTAACCCCATGGCATCCGTTGTTATTGGGGACACTCCGCGTGATATCTCCTGTGGCCGGGTGATAGGGGCCTCTACCGTTGCGGTGGCGACAGGTGCCTACGCGTTAGAAGAGCTGTCCGAGCACAATCCCACTCTGGCGTTACGATCACTGGAGGAATCTGGAGTCATTCTCGACCTGGTGTCGAAATTGTCTGGAGGGAGGGCCTTAGATTCAGGAGTCAGAGGCCGGTCTGCTTGAAACAAGAGGGTTAAGGCGATGTCACAGCAGCTTTACCATTTGCTCTCTGGGGCATGGCCTCTGGTTGCAGAGAGCAGGCAGTTGAGCAGCATTACCCCGGCAGGAATGGATTCATTGTGGTCGGCTGGGTGGCGTCATTTCGGGTCTGATTTTTTCAGAGCGAGTCTAATGAGTGATGGAGGCTGTTTAAAAAGACAAATCCCGTTGAGGGTCAAGGTTGGGACTTTCAGTCAGTCGCGAAGCCAGAGGAGAACATGTAAAAAGAATGCAGACCTCAGAATTACATCCGGTGCGGCATCTCCAGGAAGAGCGGAACAGAGCCTGTTTGATATA
>DFWB01000189.1 GCA_002380675.1 Akkermansiaceae bacterium UBA4145 | reverse complement strand
GTTGTTCTGGGAGCTGGGGATGACCGTAAGACGGAAGGAGGAATCGAGGCGCGGATCGCCGACACGGTGAAGGTTCTCAAGAGGAACCGCACCCGGTGTCTGGACTCGGGGATCAAGATCGCGATGGAGAATCACGCAGGTGACATGCATACGTTGGAGCTCCGTGGTCTCATCGAGGAGGCGGGACCGGATTTTGTGGGGGCTAATTTTGATTCTGGCAACGCGGTGTGGACGATGGAAGATCCTGTCCAGGCACTGGAGAACATCGGGGAATATGTGCTCACCACCAGCCTCCGGGACTCGGCGGTGTGGGAGAGTGAAAACGGTGTCACTGTCCAATGGACTGCGATGGGTGAAGGAAACACCGATCTGAAGGCCTTTTTCGCACGCTTTGCGGAACTCTGTCCTGATGTTGCGGTCAACATCGAGACAATCTCCGGGTTTAATCGTGAGTTGCAGGTGAAGAAGGACAACTTCTGGAAGGCTTGGCCGAAGGGTAAGCCGAAAGGGTATGATAAGTTCCTGGCTCTGGCCAAGAGCGGCAAGCCAAGAAAGGCAGGCCCCGTGGACCAGAGAGAGGATATCTCAAAAAGTATCGCCTACTGCAGAAAAGAACTCGGTCTTGGTCGTCGATAGTTCGTGAAGAAAAGGTTCATCAGATGAGGTGGGCCTTCGAGGCGCCGGCTGGAAGAAGTCGTAATCACATGCTGCCTCCGCAATAATCCCAGCTTTAAAAGATATTCATGTCGCAACTACTGCTTCCCCCTCATCGGCTGATGGCCCTATTTGAAAAGGGAGGCATCACGAGGGCTCAGCTTCAGGCGGCAATGAGTGTTCATCAGCAGCGTCTTCTTGTGGAAATTGCGGAGGCGAGGAAAAGCCCGGCTCTATCCTTTCTTGATGAAAAATTAAGTCGATATGCCGCCAGTCGTCTTGAGCGGAGGCATGGCGCGAAAATCATCCGGATGGTTCTCAGAGCCCTGGCGGATATTGATGGGTTTCCTCCTGCGGATCTCTTGTGGAATGCGGAGCATCCTGATGTTCCCCTGCACTGCTTCTTTCGTCTGCGTCGAGAGCCGGTCTTTCGTCTCATCAGCCTTACGGTCGACCCTCTGGGGGTTAAGGTCGTGATCGAGCATGGGCGAGCTGCAAAACGCCATACCACACGGCAGGAGATCCAGCTTTTAAGAGACAGGTTCGGAAAACTTACTGCGGGGACTGGGAGCATATTGAATTGAACTTCCCGTTCGCGGTTCTTGCGCCTCTGTCGCTCTTCCCTAGTCTGGAGATATGAAAGTGAATACTTTGGTCCTTCCACTCCTCCTCGTCGCGGCACTCGGCGCGATGGTGTTCGCTCAGGGTGACCGCAAGCCCAGAGAGCAAAGGAGGGTGGCTGAAAAGGGCGTCCGGTTCGATCCAGTGGTGCGAAATATGGAGGGCTGGACAGTGCATATCGATCCGGCCTTGCTCGCCGGAGAGCATGCGGCGACCGGTAAGAAGTGTCTGCGGATGCTTGGGGATCACCTCAATCGCATCTCACTTCTGGTTCAGGGAGATGTCCTCAAAAGGCTGCAGACGTGTGAGATATGGATTGAGCACAAGCATCCTTCCCTCGGAGCGATGCAATATCACCCCGGGGAGGGATGGTTGCGAAGACACGGGCATGATCCCCGCCTGAATAAGAAGGTGCACATCCCACAGGCCGAGGCGTTGATCTCACGAGGGCAGTTGCTCAAGCACCCGGCGGTCGTTCTCCACGAGCTCGCCCACGCCTATCACGATCAGATTCTGGGTTTCGAGTACAAGCCTATCGTGGATTCCTATGATGAGGCCATGAAGGAGGGAACATATGAGAGGGTTCTTCTCTACACGGGCCGAACTGTGAGGCACTACGGTGCCACCAACCATAAGGAGTATTTTGCTGAGGGGACTGAGGCCTACTTTTATCACAACGATTTTTATCCGTTTGTCCGTGCAGAGCTCAAGAATCACGACCCCACCCTGCACGACGCGCTTAAGGAGGTCTGGGGGCCAGCTCAGTAGCCCAGTTTCGGTTCCAGAGGAGAACTTTCCCCCAAATTTCCAGATCGGACGAAGCTTAGAGGTCCTGCCCATGCAACTGGAGCAGACGCTGGCTTTCCTTGACGAGGAAATCGCAATCCATGAAAGGATCAGAACTGATGTCCTGCCAGAGGACCTTGCCCGATGGTGAGATCACAAAAGTACCGTGGAGTGGTGACTTCTCAAAGTCATCATAGGCGTTCCATTCCCGGAATACCTTCAAGGCCGGATCTGCAACCAGTGGAAAGGGGAAACTGTTACCGTCCTTTTCCCACTTTTCCCGTGATTTAATCAGATCGGTTTCGCTGTCCGTGCTGACGGCGAGGACGTCAAAACCATTCTCCTCGAAAAGTTTCGCGCTCTTCGCGAACTTTTCGAGTTGCTCGGCACAGTGCAGGCATCCGTATCCCAGATAGAATACGAGGATGATTGGCCTTCCAGCGTAGTCTTTGCGGGAGATCGTGCCGCCCGTGCCATCCGGCAGAGTGAAATCGTAGGCTGGTGGTGGGGTCCAGGCCACTGGCCCAAGCGAATCGAGTGAAGGCCGGACACCAATGTCATCACGAAGCACAGGCTCTGCCTGCCAGTCACCAAGATCGAGCTCCCCGGCGATCGCCATTACCCTTGCGACCGGAGGCGCCTTCAGGTCGAGGTATGCTGAAATAGGCTTCAGTAATTCAAAGGCCTTGCGGGTCTGCTCTTCCTTCCCGGCGGCATGCAGGATTTCGATACGAGCGAGAAGAGGCAGAACGCGGTTGTCGCCAGGTTTCAGGGCCTCCTCACTCATCGTAAGGGCCTTCTCCTCGTCACCGGCCCAGAGGTGGAGCTTGGCGAGGTTGTATTTATCATCCTCAACGGCCCCAAGGTGCTTCTTGGCTTCGTCCAGTTTGTTTTCGAGTAAAGCGGAGAAGCAGACGATAGCTTTCCGGGCTTTCTCTAGCTTCTTGATCCACTCCTCAGGCTTTTTAGTGGCCTCCTTAACAAGCTTTTCCGTGTCTTTTTCGTTCTTCTCCTCCTTGCTAGCTTTCTCCCGGGCCTCGGTCTTTGCCTTTTCGCCTTCTTCTCGAGCAGTATTCAGGAGGGTGGCGAGCTCCATGTCCACGGATTGCAGTCCTTCCAGTGACTTTTTGCCAAGGTGGGCCTTCCCGAGAAGGCGGAGGCGTTTGAGTTGTTCTTCACGCTTGGGTGTCGGTGCGAGGTAGGGGGTGTCTGCTAGTTGCAGTGTTTTGTCCCAGAGTTCATAACGCCTGAGCACCTCAAAGATCCTGCTCCGTCCATAACTGGCGCTGCGCCCACCTCGGCTGAGAGTATTGAGCTTTGGATGCCTCGGATTGGCAATGAGGCTCTGCGCCATGCCCAGTGCATCGTGCGCCCGTCCAAGTGTCATCCAGTTTCGGCACAACCATTCGTTGTTGTGAGCGTAGTTGTGAATGCGATCGGGTAGGACCCGGCGCGTGATCATGTAGTTATGGTCAGTCCTGGCGGAGGCCTCCTGAGCAAAGGCGGAGTCGTCCCACCTTTTGAGCTTGGAATAAATATGACCGGGCATGTGCCACATGTGGGCGATTCCTGGAGCGGTGTGTCCGAGCTTGGCAGCGGAATCGAGAGCAACCTTGGCTTTCTTGCTGTCCCAGAGGTGAATTCTGTAGTGGTGGGCCGGATGCATTGGGTTCACAGCAAAGATCTGCTGCAGGATGGCATCGACCGCCTGATGACTATGAATGGGCAGGCCGCTACGCCCGAATTGCCAGAGGCGAACACATAGAATAGCGCGGGCTTCGATGTCCGCCGGGTAATCCTGGATAATGCCCTCGAGATCGTCGATTAGCTCCTGCTTGCGCTTTTTTGCGTCCTTGGGCTCGCCATCGAGGTAGTTGGCCTGCGCTTGGATGTAGCGCTGGTTCTGCTCGGTGGCCTTCTCCTGAAGTTCAGAAGCCTTTTTAATGAAGGCCTTGGCGCGCTTTTCATTTTCCCAGTTGGCCATGGCCATGCCCCAGTAGGCCATGGCGCAGTCTGGATCCTTCGAGGCAATCTGACGGAATGTCCGCTCAGCCTCGTAATACCAGAAGCCGTGTAGCTGTCCGATTCCCTGATTGAAAAACTGTTGTCCTTCTTCCCATGAACATTGAATCGCAAAGGAGATATTACCTGTACCCTCAATCGGAAGGGCGGAGTGCCGTGGACCCTGATTAAATGCTTCTCCCTGATGAGAGTGGCCTGCCTTTGGTTTGTCGTCCTCGGCTGCCTCCGGCTTGTCCTCAGCGGGGACCAGCGGGGATGTTGCGAGAGGGATGAGCAGCGCAAGAAGGCGATTAAAGATCACGGCACTGATACGAACATGAATTTCCCGTCCCTACCAAGTCAATAGTAGGTGTCGCCTCCGGGTCTGTTTTCTCTCTCCATGTTGTCATAGCGCGGGGAATAAGGGTTTTCTACGAATTTGGAGGGGTCCGGATCACTCAGTCGCGTGAGGCAAAGGTCTCCAGGCTTGCCGGGGGTGTCTCTTGACCGGGAAGATGCGTCGCTCTAAGGAGGCGGTGTGCGGGTGATACCGATTATTGGAACGGGAGTGCTTTTGAGTGCTTGTGTGAGTCTTGGGGAGGACCATCTGGCCGGGTGGGAGGGAAAGGGAAACGCCGGCATTACTCTGAGCAGAGGAAATGGGGAATCTCTCCGGGGAACAGCGGGACTTGAGTTTTCCCGTAGTTTAGGAGAGTGGCAGATGGAGGCCGCGGCTTCCTTGCTTTATGGCAGGGATAATGGAGTGAGCTCCGGTGAGCGGGTGGAAACTTCTTTTCAGTTGAACCGCGGGCAAAAGACTCGGTTCTACACGGGGTTGAGTGGTGAGGTTCTTCACGATCAGCCGGCGAGGATTGATTGGAGAGCGGTAGTCTCGCCGGTCATTGGATGGCGAGTCCTCGACAAGGAGAGCCTCCAGCTCGATCTGGAAGCGGGACCAGGTCTTACCTGGGAGCAACGTGCATCAGTCACCCGCGGGTTTAGCTCGGTTCGTTTGCATGAGCATCTAGACCTCCAGTTGACGAAGCGCTTGCATTTTTTTCAATCGCTCACGGCTTTTTTCGAGGCGGGAGATCTTAGTAACTATACGGTAAAGGCTGACGCAGGTTTGGAATCCAAGTTAGGAGGAAGCTGGTCGTTGCGTCTCGCTGGGAAAGCCGTATTCCATGGGGAGGCGCGTCAGACAGCCGGGGAGGACCTTTTGCTGACAGCGGGGTTTGGCTATAATCTTCACCCAGAGGATCAAAGTGAGAGTGTCCTTGCATCCGGAATCAAGAAACTGAAATCGCGATCTGGTGATTGGGCAATCACTGCGCTGTTGGGTGGAAGTATTTCCGAGGGTAATAGTGATGCCCGCTCTATCAGCAGTGGACTCAGAGTAAAAAGGGACTGGAATGACAATGAATTTGTGGCCGGCATCTTTGGCGTCTATGGACAGCAGCGTGGCACGATGAGCGCAGAAAGCCTTTCTGGTGATTTGCATTATCAGCGGAATCTGGGGAAGGAGAGCTTTGGAGGAATGAGGTTGGATTGTGATTATGATGCGCTTGCGGGACTAGACTGGCGTCTGGCGTTCGCCCCATATTTTGGGTGGTTGGTGTTCGAAACAGAGAGGAGTGAACTTACCTTGGAAGGGGGTCCCTCGGTCGTGGCAGAACAGAAAGGCGGGCGAGAGAGGGCCTTTCTGGCCACCTATGCTGCGGTAAAGGCTGAGCATCAGCTGGGTAAAAGGACGCAGCTTGTGGGGGAACTCTCATGGCTGAGCAAAGCCGCAGATTTTAAAAGCCATATCTTCACGTCTGAACTCAGGGTCGAGCACGCTCTGTCGGAAAGGCTGAGCCTTCAGTTAGTGGGACGGAGCACCTATGACACTGATCCGGCGGACAACAGCGGGCGGCATGACTTACAGGTCGTCAGTGCTCTGGCCGTCAGCTTTTGAAGGAGCACGAACGGTGTCTCAAGACCGGGTAAAACCGGCAAATGATGGGGTTTGTTGGCCTCCAAGGGGCCAAATACGCTCCTTGCGGATACTTTTTTCTTTGGCTCCAGAGAGGACTCTCGGGAAAAGTTTTAAAATTATTTCAGAAGATGTGATCGGCAGTACGAGCGGAGAACATCGAGCCAGATTCTGGGAGCCGAGTATCGTAGGACTCGCTAAAAACAGGGTGAGAGGCAGGTTCTGATCCGATTCACAAGGAACCGCAAGCGAGGAAGTGAAGGTTCAGGCGTTATTCTCCTACCCTTTTTTCCCAGTCTTTTAGGGGCTTTTAGGGGCTTTTAGGGGCTTTGTAGCCGGTTTCTGCCAAGATTGCAGGCGGACCCCCAAACGATGTGGGGGGGAAAGGCGGAAGGAGGGGAGCCCCTTGCTTTTTTCACCCCGTTTAAAAGCCCAGTATGGTCTCTCACGATGGCTGAGAGGGCTCTCATAGGGAGAGAAGACAGACTGATAGACCAGGTGCATAAAAAATTATTCTTCCTGCAGGAGGCGAAATGCTTGACGGAAACCGCTTAAATTTATGGGTTGAAGACCGAAGTTTCATTCGAACCTAACCAATAAAGAACCAAAATTCATGGCCCAGAAAGCAGCAACTAAGACAGAGATCCTTAACAACATGGCCGAGGCAACCGGCTTCAACCGCAAGCAAGTTGCTTCAGTGCTCGATGCGCTGAGCGCTGAGATCAACAAGGGTGTGAGCCGTGGAGGTCCCGGACAGTTCACAATTCCAGGCCTCTGTAAGATCGTCGTACAAGACAAGCCGGCTACAGAAGCGACAACTCGCGCTAATCCGTTCAAGCCCGGTGAGATGATGGACGTCGCAGCCAAGCCGGCCCGGAGGGTCGTCAAGGTTCGGCCTCTTAAGAATCTGAAAGACATGGTCGCGTAGTCAGCGACCTAAAGGTCAATTCTTTAGGAACCGCGCCTCGAACAGGGGCGCGGTTCTCTTTTGAAAGACATGCAGGGTAGATTCCCTGTAGCCGGCCTTCAGTAGGTAGCGCTTGAGCTCAGCCGGTCAAATGGGGCCGGTGTGATTTTGCACAATCAACCGAGCTGCAGTATAGAAGGCAAAGTCTGGAATAAGCCTCCAACATTCAAATGCACGTCGTCGCCCTCCAATATGATATCGCCTGGGAAAATCGGGAGGCTAATTTTGATACCGTTCGCCGCCTGCTGACTGGAGCGGCAGTGTCTCCCGGATCGCTTATTGTGCTTCCGGAGATGTTTTCTACGGGATTCAGCATGAATGTGCCCCGGGTGGCGGAGGGGAAAGCAAGTGAGACCGAGAAATTCCTTTCTTCCCTTGCATGGCAATACGAGAGCCATGTCGTTGGCGGCCTCGTGAGTAAGGACCCCGGATCTTCTCTGGGCCGCAATGAAGTGGCGGTTTACGACCCTTCGGGGCGACCGGTCGCTCTTTACCAGAAAAATTACACGTTCTCCTACACCGACGAATCGAGTCACTATGTGGCGGGCGATGGTCTGGCCATGTTTCGCTGGCAGGATTTCACGGTATGTCCGGTGATCTGTTACGACCTCCGTTTCCCGGAACTTTTCCGAAAGGGTGTGCGTGATGGCGCCAATCTTTTTACGGTCAGTGCTAATTGGCCGGCTGCCCGATCGCGGCACTGGAAAACTCTCCTTGAGGCCCGTGCAATCGAGAATCTTTCCTGTGTTGTTGGAGTGAACCGGGTGGGGT
>DFWB01000020.1:2482-2836 GCA_002380675.1 Akkermansiaceae bacterium UBA4145 | reverse complement strand
AGAAGCCAGGCGGCAAGAAGCCGGATGCTTGAGCACCAGCATCTTGATATCCTCTAAAACCATCAAGCCGGGAGAACCTCTCCCGGCTTTTTCATTTTACAGGCAGGCCCTCTGGGAACCCCCTGCAGTGGCTTAAGGTCTTCGTGCACCGACTAGAAGTGCAAAAGATCACTCATACCGAGCCTTCTGACTCAGCAACTGTGAGACAGTCACAAACTTGAATCCCTTGGCGAGGAGCCCATCCAAGGTTGCAGGCATTGCCGCCACAGTGGGAGCATGCAGGTCATGAGCTAGGACAATGGAACCATTAGTCGTCTTGGTAAGAATCCGGTTCTTCACGACGCTGATACCTGG
>DFWB01000020.1:1896-2158 GCA_002380675.1 Akkermansiaceae bacterium UBA4145 | reverse complement strand
CTCTGCCAGTCACGCGGGTCTACTGCCCACATGATCGTTGGGTAGCCGAACCGGTTCATGATCAGCTCGCGCTGACGCTGATAAATGGCCCCATAGGGTGGACGCATGGTTCTGGGCTGGATACCAGTTGCATTCACAATGGAAATCCGAGCTCTAGCCATTTCTGACAAGACCTGGGCATCACTGAGCTTCTTTAGATTACGGTGAGTGTAGGTATGATTACCAATCTCGTGACCCTCAGCTACAATACGGCGGGTCAAGT
>DFWB01000020.1:0-1578 GCA_002380675.1 Akkermansiaceae bacterium UBA4145 | reverse complement strand
AGGGTCAAGTGGGGATAATTATCCACGTTCTTCCCAATGACATAAAACGTCGCCTTGATATTACGCTGTCGCAGGATATCCAAAAGCCGCGGGGTGTTACTTGCATGCGGCCCGTCATCAAAAGTCATCGCGATATAAGGCTGATGCCCTAGCCCGCGGGAGTGAGTAATGCCGATGGACTTGGGAAATTGCGAGGACAGGCTGAGAGTAGGATTTCTCGCCGAAGGCCATGCCTGATAGGGCGATCGGTAGCCGGTGTTCGCCATGGTCGAAGGTTTTTCCCCCTCTGAATCAATGGAGGAACAGCTGCTTGAAAAGCAAGCGACCAGCGCAAGTGCAGGGGCAAGGATCAAAAGTCGAAGACACATGAGAATTCAGCTCAGAGGAAACTTTCCTGAAGGCCGGTATCCTTACCTTTTGGGCCGTCTGCTGTCACGCCTTAGTTCCCGTTACTCCCCGATCCCTCGTTTCACAAAAGGCGTTAAAATAGGGCGCAACCTCTCGAAGGTTTCGTCAGGCCAGAGTTCCCGGCTGGTAATCACCGCTGAGTCGAGGGCACGATGCTCAGGCCAGTTCGCCTCATCGGGCAAGAGCGGAATCGCCCGCCCGACAATACGCTGGGCCATAACCGAATTGGCATGCAGATGACTTAACACCGTATCAACATTAACCTCTTCATCCCTCCAGCAATCGTAGTCGGTAACCATACAAAGGGTTGCCAAGGCCATCTCGGCCTCCCGCGCAAGCTTAGCCTCGGGGAGGTTGGTCATCCCTATAACGTCAAATCCCAATTGTCGATTGGCATTGCTTTCTGCGCGGGTCGAGAACGCAGGACCCTCCATATTTACATAAGTACCCCCGTTGAAGACTTCAAGGTCTGACTCCCCCTGAGAGGCCTTGGCGAGGATCTCCCGAAGCGCACCACTGACGGGCTCCCCGAAGGAAATGTGCGCGGCAATCCCACACCCGAAAAATGTATGCTCCTCCCGACGGGTGGTCCGATCGTAATACTGGTCGGGAATCACCAGAGAACGTGGAGCATACTTTTCCCTGAGGCTGCCCACCGCCGTGACACAAATGACCCACCGAACCCCGAGTGAACGAAGCGCCCAGATATTCGCCCTGTGGTTGATTTCATGTGGAAGGAGGCGATGCCCCTTACCGTGCCTTGGCAGAAACCACACCTGCCTCCCTGCTACCGTCCCTCCAACCAATGGGTCAGAAGGCTGCCCAAATGGCGTCTCTACTGTCTGCTCTTCACTCTGCACGAATCCGTCCATCTCATAGAGTCCGCTTCCGCCGATGACTCCGATTGCTGGCACCTTCCCGCTATCCTTCTCCTTCTGCATGAGGATTTCCTAACACCCGGCGGGGTCATCAGGCGAGCCGTCGCCGCAAGAAACTTTCCCGGCAAGAAACGACTATCGCTTTTGTCTCAAAAGTAATGGGATGACTGAATGCTAAGGTTTCCTGTCCGTGGACGCTGTTTCCTGTTTTGCGTGCAACTCAGAGCGCTCTTGCCGGGAGTTCTTCTCATGATCAATCCAGACCGGCTTCATTCCGGACAGAATTCTGTGT
>DFWB01000239.1 GCA_002380675.1 Akkermansiaceae bacterium UBA4145 | reverse complement strand
TCCCGCCACAGGAAACAGGCCCATCATACTCCAGACCAGCCAAGACGAAAGCCCTCCCGAATCGTCATTTCCCGGCAACCCTCCAGGCCCCGTCGAAAACTGATACCGAATCACGCCTCTCACCACCTCTGCTGCCCGGTCCGGACGACCCGCATAATGGTAAAGGTAGGGCGCTTCCATATCCGGCTCATTGTTGAGACCCTCGAAGCGGTGGACGGTTTCCCCGTGTAACGGCTCCTGGAACCCGAAGAAGCGGTCGAGGAGGTTCACGAAAGACTTTTCACCTCCAGCCAGTTTGATTCTTCCCACCATGTCGTGGAGAATCCGGAATGAATAATTCCAGTTCTCCCCCTCATAATAATCCGAGTCCTCTCTGAGCAACCCGGTATTTTCGTCCATCGCGTTGGACCAGCACCGGAGCAGAGGCAGGCTGTGATCGTAAATCCCCTGGTAGCCAAGCCGTTTCGCCATCTGGGCAATCCCAAAATGGGCTCCGGCGAGATCCAGAGTGTGCGAAAGCGGTTGCACGATCCTATTTCGAGCGAACTCAGCAAACCTTCCCGTGGCAACTTTCTTGCTCAGACTCGTGCCCCAGAGAAGCCGGAGAATCCAATCCCAGTCCGCTTTTACTCCGCGCATCTGCGCATCCGCGAGGATGATGTGGCACAACCCGGTTGCTTGCTTGTTAAAACGCTCGGGTGCGTTGTCCATCAGGTAGCTTACCGGGAACGCTCCCTCGCGGGTGGCGACTTCACCGAGAAACTCAACGAAGCTTTCACCCCACTCAGGCCACAAGGTCATCAGGAGAGGAAGCTGCGTCTTATATTGGTCCCAGAGAGTGGCGAGATCAAAAAAGAAGGGCCCATCTTGGGAGCTGAAGGGGTTTTCATCCCGGAAATCTGCAGGCTTGAGTGCAGAATGATAAAAGGCGGAATAAAACATCTCCCGTAATTCCTCCGTTCCTCCCCCAACCTCGACCTTGCCAAGGACAACATCCCAATGCCCCGCGGCTTTACGGGCAATCTCTTCCAACGGGTCTGAGTCGACTACCGCGAGAGCTTCTCTACAGCGTTGACCACTGCGCAGGGAAAACCCAATCCTGACCTCCAGAGGCTCACCGGCACTTCCGGCCTCAAACCATACCCCGAAGGGAGGCGCTTTCTCTGCTTTCTCTGCTGAATGACCCGCGGGCAGAACCTTTGAGGTCTCCCCTGAAAGCTCCGCTCCGTCCTCCCAGAGCCCCCCGCGGGCAGCCCCCCTCACCTCGATTCGGAAATAGATCGGAATCCCCTCCATCACCACCATCCCCTCCGCGGAAGAGGGCCCCTCTAATCCAACCCGCCCCTCTTGTGGGTAGCTTCGCATGTCATCGACAAGCAACCCCCCAGCAGAAAGATCGATCGCCACTTTCCCCCTCACATTCTCAGGGAATTCGTAACGGTGAACCGCACTACGCTGCGTACAGGTGACCTCACAAAATACATTTCTTTCCTCAAATCGCGCAGAGTAATAACCTGGCCAGGCCCGCTCGTCCGAGAGCGCACAGCGCTGGCCCAATCCCTCAAGGCCCTTACCTGTGAGAGGAGTCGTCAGAAGATAATTGTAATAGACCCGAATGCGCCCGGTCCCTGATTGCTGGAAATGCGCGATTCCCAAGGCTTCATGCCTCTCAAAAACCACCGGAGGCAGATCTCCGGTCAGGGAAACACCATAACGACCATACCCAGTGACGTAGGCCCCGGAATAGGCACAGGCAGACACCATTCCAAATGGGCAGACCGCCCCCGGATGAGTATTACCGACGGGGGGCTTAGCCCGCCACCACGTAGCCGCCACTCCCTCCGCATGTGGCAGTTGGGACTGCGAATTTCCGAGGAAGGGATCAACCCACCTTGAGTTTCTTTCCCCTTGCCGTTGCTCGAGCATGTCTTACTGAATAACTCATTCCTGTTTCTTCCAAAGTCATTGGAGCAGAATGCGGTCCAAATGCCCACACTTGCCAAAAAGAAGGAACCGGATACAACCCAGCTTATGAGCAAAATGGTGCGCCGCACGTTTCTGGGAGGCCTGACCTCCGCATCTGCAGCCTCTCTGGTTACGGGATCCGCCCACGGCAAGAAATCTCCAAACGAAGTGCCCAATCTCGCGGCAGTGGGTGTTGGGGGTAAGGGCTGGGTCGATTCCAACGGCGCTGCGAAACACGGAAACATCGTAGCCTTCTGCGACGTGGAGCAAGCCAAGGGAGGCAAGCGGGGCGGATTCTCCACCGCAGCCAGTAAATGGCCAAAGGCCCGGCGCTACACCGACTGGCGGATCATGTTGGAGAAAGAAAAAACTCTCGATGGGATTACCATCTCGACCCCTGATCATATGCACGCCCCGGTCACCATGACCGCTCTCCAGCAGGGTATCGGGTGCTATACCCAGAAACCCCTGACCCGGACAGTATACGAGTCGCGTCAGGTGACGGCAGCAGCAGCCCGGGCCGGGGTCGCCACCCAGATGGGAAACCAGCACCACAGTGGTACTAGCTACCGAACTCTGGTCAACCTCGTGCAGCAAGGCATGATTGGTAAGGTCAAGAGCGCCCATGCATGGTCCAACCGACCCATCTGGCCTCAGGGAATCAAACGCCCCGGCGCTTCCGCCGCAGCACCCGATACCTTGCAATGGGATCTCTGGCTAGGAGTCGCTCCCGAGCGACCCTTTGCTCCTGGCGTCTATCATCCGTTCAAGTGGCGGGGATGGTATGACTTCGGCACAGGAGCGCTCGGAGACATGGGCTGCCACATTATCGACCCAATCTACTGGGCGTTGGGCCTGACCGCACCTGACACCATCCTCTATGAGGGCCCTGAACCAACAAAGGAAACCTTCCCAAAAGCAGAACGCATTCACTACGAATTCCCTGGAACGGAACGAACCGCCGGCGAGACCATCAAGGTGACCTGGCATGACGGCGGAAAGGGGCCAGACCCCTCCGAATGCGATCTACCCCGCGGGACAGCACTCCCAGCAAATGGCAGCATGTTTATCGGGGAACAGGGCGTCGTGGTCTGCCCTCACGGCTCGGGCAAGCTCCCCTCTCTCTACCCGGAGAAAAAATTCAAGGACCTCGACTTTCAGGTTGTTCCCTCTGCCGATCACTACAAACAATGGGTCGACGCCATCGCAGGCAAAGGGAAGCCCAGCTCCAGCTTCGACTATGCTGGCCCACTCTGCGAAACCGTCCTTCTGGGCTGTGTGGCGTCACAGGTGCCGGGAGTCAAACTTGAGTGGAACGCGAAGGCCCTGCGGTTCAACAACAGCAAGGAGGCCGACAATCTCCTGCACCAGCAATACCGGAAGGGGTGGGAAGTCGCCGGGCTCTAAGCAGGAGCCCTCCCGTCATCTTCTGATGCGGGCGTATTCCTAGCCAGCACCGAACCGATCAGAGCTCCAGAGCAAAATCCCATCACGTGAGCGAGCACGTCCACTCTGGAAGCAGCATCCCCTGCCCCGGCCCCGAACCACCCGAGCAGGATCGCTCCTGCGATAAAAGGAAGGACGAATCCTCCAACCTTGCGCGCCGATCTGGATCGGTAGGCCAGAAGGGCACTGCTCCCGACCAATAAGCCAAGCGCCCCAAAGGTTGCCGTGGACGCTCCGAGAGACTTGAAGCCCTCAGGAAAATGCAACCAGGAGGTCATCAGGTTTCCAAGAGTTCCGCTGGCAAGAATGGAAATCCAACCCCGGACCGGTCCGAATGTCCGTGCCACAAACACACAGAAAATTCCACCGATCAATACGTTTCCAAGCAGATGGCCTCCATCGGCATGCAGAAACAGCGCGGTGAAGGAGCGATGCCACTCTCCTGCACCAAAAATACCTTCACTGGAATTACAATACTTCGCCACCATGGACTCCGTCTGCCCCATGAAGGTGACCATCAGGATCGCCGTCCAGAGGAGCAAAAGCTCGACTCCCGACCGGTGAAAAGAAATCTCTGCCGCCCGCTCTGGCAACGACAACTGCTCTTGCTCGTAGAGCCGGAACTCCTCGACGATGGCCAACTCAAAGGCAGGCTCTGCATAGAGAAGGAAGCGCGGACCTTCCGCCTCCATACTTATCCAGCAGTCGAGGTTCATCGCTAGGATGACCAAGGCATACTCGTTGACCTCCGTAAGGCCTTCAAATTCACCCACCAAGGTAAGATTCCCCTCCTCAATCGCCTGATCAAAATCAATCATGCTTCCGGGAAGAGAGTTCAACACGAGTGGGGCCCTCAAACAAGATTCACCTCCGGAACATTCCAGAGGAATGCGAAATTCCTCTCGATCCCAAAGCCAATCTCGTTCTCGATACCTCCATGATCCGGAAGACTATTGTCCTGCTCGCCTCTTTCCTCCTGTTCTCCGGGGCAATGGCAAAACCCCGCCTGATTGTTCTCACCGATATCACCAACGAACCCGATGATGAGCAGTCCATGGTCCGCCTTCTCTGCTACGCGAACGAGTTCGACATCGAGGCTCTCATTGCCACAACCTCCTGCTGGCTCCGCAACAGGACTGCTCCAGAGAAGATCATCGAACGAATCGAGGCCTATCGACAGGTCCGGAGCAACTTCATGGTGCATTCAGACGGCTGGCCGGAGGCAGACACGCTCCTGCGGGCCGTGAAGACGGGTGTTCCCATATTTGGGATGCAGGGAGTTGGTGAAGGACACGACTCTCCGGGCTCGGAGCATATTATCAAAACGGTGGACCGAAAAGATGACCGGCCAGTTTATATTTCTGTCTGGGGTGGCGCCAACTGTCTCGCCCAAGCGCTCTGGAAAGTAATGAAGACTCGCAGCAAGCCAGAGGCTGATGCGTTTATCAGCAAGCTTCGGGTCTACACCATCTCTGATCAGGACGATGCCGGTCCTTGGATGCGCAATAAGTGTCCCAACCTCTTCTATGTTGTCAGCCCTGGACATGAAGAGGGTCAGGGCGGTTCCTACCACTACGCCACCTGGGTGGGTATCTCGGGAGACCGGTTCCACGGGCGATTCCGGGGCCCTGACTTCGCACTTGTGGACAACCCCTGGCTCGACCTGCATATCCGGAAGGACCACGGACCACTGGGGGCGATGTATCCGCGCACAACCTACCTCATGGAGGGAGACACCCCTTCCTTCTTCTGGGCCTTGCCTAACGGACTTAACGATCCGGAGCATCCGGACTGGGGGGGCTGGGGGGGACGCTACGAACTCTATACCGCACCACCCAAACGCTACTACCACGAACCCGAGACCCGGCCCATCTGGACCAACGCGATGGACGAAGTTAAAGGTGTGGATGGAAAATACTACACCAGCAACCACGCCACAATCTGGCGCTGGCGGGAAGCCTACCAGCACGACTTTGCTGCCCGCCTCGACTGGAGTCACCAGTCCAAGTTTAAAGGCGCCAATCATCATCCCCTTGTGGACGTAAATGGAGATCGGAGCCGGAACCCCATCTTCCTTACGGCGGCACCAGGAGCACCTGTCACTCTGGATGCCAGTGCAACCTCCGACCCCGATGGGGATGAATTCTCCTTTCATTGGTACCCTTACCGGGAAGCCGGCTCTTTCCCACTGACTATCCACTACCGGAACCTCAAGTGGCAGGGCGACAAAACCGCCGTTCTCAAGCTCAACGCCCCGGCGGCAAACGCCCCGGCAACAATCCATTTTATCCTGGAAGTTCGGGATCGAGGACAGCCCAGCCTGACCTCATACCGCAGGGTAATTCTGAAAGTTGACCCCACACCCCAAGATTAAAAGGCCCCGTCCCACCTGCCCGGTCCCGTCTTCGGCAAACTTGCCCTTCCTTCCAACCGGCTCGGACCACCCCATGATGTCTGGCAATCTCGCTTGGATCATCACTAAAATCCTTGTATAAAGAGAAGGTTTCAACCTTCCGTGTCATGCTTGAACTCTTTGGCAAAAACGATCGTAAGCCCTCTCACTGTGACGGATATTCACGGCGGGACTTTCTCAAGGTAGGAGGAATGGCCGCGGGCGGTCTCTCTCTGAGCCAACTCCTCGGCATGGAGGCGAAGGCCCGGACTGGTTCTTCTCACAAGGCTGTCATCAATATTTATCTTCCTGGCGGGCCGTCGCATCTCGACATGTTCGACCTTAAACCGGATGCCCCCTCCGAAATCCGGGGAGATTTCCAGCCCATCTCAACGAACGTTCCAGGAATACAAATCTGCGAACTCTTCCCGAAGCTGGCAAAGATGGCAGACAAGTATGCCATTATCCGTTCTCTTGCCGACTCAGATGGGGCCCATGATTGCTACCAGTGCATGACTGGCCATAAGAAGCGAGACAACGCCCCTGCCGGAGGCTGGCCAGCATGGGGATCATGGGTCTCGAAGCTGCATGGGTCCAAACCTGGCATACCTGCCAACGTCTCGCTCATGTACCCCACTGGGAACCGGACATGGGGTGAAGCCGGGACCGGGGGCTTTATTGGTAATTCTCACGCCCCTATGGGGCTCGTTGACAAGGATCCCAATGCCCGTGCCAAGAGCATGACTCTTCAGGGCATGTCGCTGGATCGCCTGATGGACCGCGAAGCTCTCCGGGCATCGATGGACAAACTGAAGGCCAACATTGACACCACCGGCCAGATGGAAGGCCTCGACACCTACAACCGGCAGGCCCTTGAAATTCTTGCTGATGGAAATCTGGCCGCTGCCCTCGATGTCTCCCAGGAGCATCCCAGCGTGGTAGAGCGTTACGGAATCAACGATCCGAAATATCAGAGAGACGGGGCTCCCAAGATGATTCGAAACTTCCTGGTGGCCCGCCGTCTCGTGGAGGCCGGAGCCAGGGTGGTATCACTGAACTACAGTCGCTGGGACTGGCACGGTGGCGACGGCCTGAATTTCCCTCGCTCCCGTGAGGAATTCCCACTCCTCGACCAGGGACTCAGCGCCCTTATCACTGACCTTCATGAACGCGGCCTGCAGGACGACGTCTCCATCGTGATGTGGGGCGAATTCGGGCGGACCCCAAAAATTAATAAGATGAACAGCCGCGACCATTGGCCGAAAGCCAACTTTGCCTTCGTGGCCGGGGGAGGCATGAACCTGGGACAGGTGATTGGTGCAACTGACAAGCATGGCAATGAACCCGTCGAACGCCCCGTCAAGTTCCAGGAAGTCTTTGCCACCCTGTACCACAACCTTGGTATCGATCTTTCGAGTGCAACAGTGGAGGACGCCAGTGGCAGACCTCACTTCCTTGTCGATCCCGGAATCAAGCCAATGCGCGAACTCGTCGGGTAGCAACCCTCCCAACCAGCCCCGGACAGGGCCTGCGGGATCCAAGCTGACAGCCTTAGTGCACGGCTGCCTTGGAAAATACGCTGAGGACGACCACCCCAGTCACGATCAGGGCGATGCCCGCAATCGCTCCCACATCCAATTTCTGCTTGAGGACCGTCCAGCCGATCAGACTGATCAGGGCCATGCCTATTCCACACCAGAGGGCGTAGGCTACACCGACTGGAATCGTCCGGAGGGTCAGGGACAACATGTAAAAGGCCAGAGCGTAAGCCCCCACCACGACAAGAGAGGGGCCCAACTTGGAAAAGCCCTCTGTTGCCTTCAGGGCGGATGTTCCAACCACCTCCGCAACAATCGCTACTGCGAGATACACGTAACCTGTCATCAGAATCTACCGGTTCTCCGGTCACCAATCCTCGACGAAGCCGACAAACACATCAAGTACGGACAGGAACTCGACCCCGAAACCGCACCCTCCCCGATTTCTCACGCCAGAACTTCGTTGATGACGTGCCCATGCACGTTTGTCAGGCGGCGCTCCAAGCCGTTGTGGTAATAACTCAGTCGCTCATGATCGAGACCAAGGAGGTGCAGGATCGTTGCATTGAAATCATAGACCTCGACCGGATTCACCGCTGCCTTGTAGCCAAACTCGTCACTCTCTCCATAAGAGAACCCCTGTTTTACCCCCGCCCCGGCCAGCATACAGGTAAAGGTATCAGGGTTGTGATCCCGACCAGTTCCATTGCTCTGGAGGAAAGGCATCCGCCCAAATTCGGTGCACCACACCACGAGAGTATGCTCAAGCAGTCCCCGACGCTTGAGATCCCTGATCAGGGCCGCGGTCGGCTGGTCCATAATCTCAGCCTGCATCGCATGGGTCTTGAGGATGTCGGAGTGAGAGTCCCAGTTGGTGATCCCGTTACCTCCTGACGGATCGCTCCCGTTGAACAGCTGTACAACCCTTACTCCCTTTTCCACCAACCTCCGCGCCAGAATACAATTCTTGGCATATGCCTGCTTCAGATCCGTCCCATCCTGAGTCCCGTATTCGGAGTGAATGAAATCTGGCTCTCCGGAAAGGTCCATCATCTCGGGTACCGACGTCTGCATTTTGCCCGCCAGCTCATAGCTTGCTATCCGCGCTGCAAGATCAGCATCGCCTGGATACTTCTCAAGATGCTTCCGGTTCAGATGCCGGAGAAGATTGACCGTCTTCCTGTCATCCGCAGGCGTAAGTGAGGCTGGGCGATTGAGATTTGCGGGAGGATTGCGAGCGTTGAAATCCGTGCCCTGAAAAGAGGCGGGAAGAAATCCACACCCAAAATTGTTCTTCCCGGAGCGAGCTAATCCACGGGGGTCATTGATCGCGACGAAGGCCGGGAGCTCGCTGCACTCAGATCCCAATGCATACGTTACCCACGCTCCAAAGGAGGGAAACCCCTCCATAGTGAACCCTGTATTAAAAAAATTTTCTCCCTGCGGATGCGCACTGGTCTGGGTGTGCAAGGAATGAAGAAAGCAGAACTCATCAGCGAGGGATCCCATCTGGGGCAGAAGCTCGGACGTCATCTTTCCCGTCTGCCCCCGGGGTTTGAACTCCCAGAAAGGCTTGGCGATATTTCCAGTCGGTCCCTCGAACGTAACAGTCGGTAGGCCCGGGGGCTTCTGCCCATGCAGTTTTTCAAGAGCGGGTTTGTAATCGAAGGTATCAACATGGCTGACGGCACCGGGACAGTAGATCACCAGCACCTGTTGCGCCGCGCCACTGAAATGTCCTCCCCGGGGGGCGTAAGGCTGATCCGGGTTGATCTCTGGGCGGATGGGCTGCTTGTCACTGGACGCAGCGCGCTGCGCCTCCTCCGCCGCCAGCAAATGAGCTAATCCTAGGCCCCCGAGGGAAAACCCGGTATTACGCATGAAGTTCCTCCTGCTGAGTAAATGATGGCCTTGGGGGCTGAGATGCTCTGGCTCGTGCGTCATGGGACCAATTTACGGAAGGAATCCAAATTCATTCGAGTTCATCAAACTACGGGCTACCAGCTGCAGACTAATTTCCCGGCAAGCTGCCATTTCGTCGACCTGCGGAGAACGGCTTAAGAGGCAGTCGAACAACCACCGGATCTGGCTTTCCCTGTTCTCGCCGCCTTCTTTCCTCGCCCGTTCTGCAATAAAATGGGACTGCTTCACCACGAACGGGCTGTTCATAAGGTTCAGGGCCTGAAGCGGCGTAGTAGAAACAGGACGTTTGGCCCGAACCTGTCCGCAATCAGGAAAATCGAACGCCGTGAAAATCTGGTCATCCACACGCCTCATTCTTTCCTGATAGAGCATTCGGCGCCAGGTTCCCGGCCCATGGTTGTCGACTACTTCCCACTGCGCGTAGGTCTTTTTCACGTTGTGTATCCGATAACTCCGGCCCCCAATTCTACGATCAAGCTTTCCGGAGGCTTGAAGAATGCTGTCGCGCAAGACCTCCGCAGCCACGCGCCTCGGGGGGAACCTCCAGAGCAGGCGGCTTCCTGCATCAGCGTTGATCCCTTCCGTAGAGGGCTGGCTGGAGCGCCGGAAGGACTTCGACATCACCAACATCCGAATCATGCCCTTCATCGACCACGGCTTCGTCTGCTGACTTGTCGGTGATACAAACTCCGCTGCGAGCCAATCCAGCAAGGCAGGATGGCTCGGAGCGGCTCCCGCGCTGCCAAAGTCGCTTGGAGTTGACACGATTCCACTGCCAAAGACGTGATGCCAGATCCGGTTCACCATCACGCGGGAGGTTAAAGGATGACTCTTGTCACTGAGCCAGCCCGAAAATTCTGACCTTCGCTTTGCTCCCGGGGTTCGGGAGTCCAGCCCCAGATTCCCCTCGAGAATATCCAGTCCCGCCGGAGCAACCTCGTCCCTTGGGCTTTCCGGGCTCCCCCGGTGAAGTACACGCGTAACCTCCGGAGGAATGAGGCGGCCCACGAATCCAGGCTGAGGTCCCTCTTCTCCGAGCTGGGTGATCAACTTTTGAATTTCCGCGAGAGGTCTTTTTCTCTCTGGATGAAGCTCATTGAGCTTCCGGGTGATGTGCCAAGTTCCCACCCACGGCTTCCACTCTCCATCTGGCTGGCGAACCTCAAGATCAAAATCGTACCGAGGCAGATAAGGCTTCTGGGTCAGGTAATCCGTATCGAAAAAATATTCCCGGTTGCTGCTGAGGCGGAGGCGGTCAATTTTTACCCGTTTCGGCAGGTCCAGCTGAATCCATGGTTTTTCCTTCGAATTCTTATCCACTCTGCCGCGCCATGCCATGGTCCCAAACTCTCCATCGTTCACACGGCTGATGGGATTACGCCCCTCGTTGCCCTCGGCAGGAAATCCCCGGACCGTAGCACCCCTTCCCCTGTGGGCGAGATTGACCTTTCGCTCCGCCGGTCCAAAGACCTGCAATTCATCAACGGTCACATTGGCATTCTTGAAACGGATACGGATAGCGTCGGCCTCTGCAACTCCCAAATGCCACTCCCGGTAGGCTCCCCAGTCTTCTTCCCACCCGCCAGTTTGCCGGAGGAGTTTCCTTCGCTCCGCGATCTCGGACCAAATCTTCTCTCCCCTCTTCCGGCGCGGGTGCTCCGAGTCAAATTCAGGAAAGCGGCTCCCAAATTCGACATCTTGGAATACCGCCGCCATCGCGTAGTAGTCCGTAATCGTGATGGGATCGAACTTATGGTTGTGGCAACGGGCGCACCCGATCGTCATACCCATGATTGATGCCCCTACCGTCTGCAGGATTTCATCCATCCGGTCCGCCCGGGCCTGCCTGATCGCCGAGGGCTCCCGCCCCACTGTGGCGGCCGGCACGTGTGGCCCTGCCACTAAAAACCCAGTTGCCTCCCCACTCCCCAGAGAGTCCCCTGCAAGCTGCTCGCGTACAAACTGGTCGTAGGGGCGGTCTTCATTGAAGGCCCGCACGACATAGTCGCGATACTGCCACGCATTCTTACGGTAGAGGTTGGATTCTGATCCGTTGGACTCAGCCCAACGGATGACATCAAGCCAATGCTGAGCCCAGCGCTCTCCGAAGTGAGGGGAAGAGAGAAGCTCTTCTACCAACTCCGTGTAGGCACCATCTTGATCTCTCGCATAGTCTTCAAGAAATCGCGCCACTCTCCGGGGCTCAGGGAGAAGTCCTGTGAGAATTGTCGAAACCCGACGAATTAGAGAGCGCGCATCGGCCGGACCGTTTGCGGTGAGCCCCCTGGCGGCAAGCTTCGCGTTGATGAAGGAATCAATCGGGTGATCCTCGCCGGAGACAATCTTGGAACGAACCACTGGAGCGAAGGACCAATGGTCCGACTGGATGGCTTCAAGAGCCTGCATCTGACCCGGCCACTCGGCACCGCCCTTGATCCACTGTTCAAGCAGCTCAATCTCCTCCTCGCTCAGTCGCTCGCCCTTGGGTGGCATCTGCTCACTTACGTCCCTGCTTTTGATGCGCTCTATCAGGTGACTCTTGCTCGCATCTCCGGGGACCAGCGATGGAAACCCTCCGTCACCGCCGCGAAGCAGAGACAATCTCTGGTCAACTCGCAGACCTGCCTTCTGCTTGTCCGGCCCGTGACACTTTAAGCAGTGGTCCTCAAGGATGGGCAGGATCTCATCCTCATATTCGACTGCGTGGGCGACAGCCGATAGTAGGAATACGGTGAGCAGCGAACCGGAATTCACGACAGTGCACGTTCGCGCACCCCTTGCCTGAATTCAAGTCTCAGTTAGCACGAAACCTTGTAGTCTCGGGCAAGCCCCTGCACGACAACGCCTCCCGACAGCCTCTAACTCACCTGAAGAGACAAGCCCGCACAGGCCTTTAGAGTTACTTCTTAGCGGCCTTTCCTTCTGAAGGTTTCTTAGCAGCTTTCTCC
>DFWB01000120.1:3604-6129 GCA_002380675.1 Akkermansiaceae bacterium UBA4145 | reverse complement strand
GAATGGGCCTATGGGCGTGTTCGAAATATCTTCCTTTGCGGAAGGAACGAAGAAGGTTGCCGAGGCTGTAGCTGAGTCAGAAGCCCTCACGATCGTGGGGGGAGGTGACTCGGTTACGGCAGTAAAGAAGTATGATCTCGGAGAGAGAATGTCGTTTATTTCAACTGGGGGAGGAGCCTCTCTCGAGTTGCTCGAAGGGAAGGATCTCCCTGGAGTGGCAGCCTTAAGCAACCTTTAGAAAATTAATATTATGGCACGTAAACTGATTATTGCGGCAAACTGGAAAATGAACAAGGGGCCTGCTGAAACAGCCGATTTCATCGCAGCGTTTCTTCCGAGTGCTCAGGCGCTGGCTGGAGAATGTGACATCGTGATTGCGCCCCCATTCGTGTCGATTCCTTCTGCTTCTGCATTGTTGGCTGATTCTCCGGTTGCCCTGTCTGCGCAGAACGCCTCTGAACAGGAAAAAGGGGCGTTTACTGGAGAGGTATCTACCGCCATGCTCAAGGAAACCGGTGTCCATCATGTGATCCTGGGGCACAGTGAACGGCGTTCAATTTATGGCGAAGGTGACCAGCTGATAAACGCCAAGGTGAAGAAGTGTCTCGCTGCGGGCCTTCACCCTATTTTCTGCATAGGAGAAACTTTGGAGGAACGGGAAAGTGGTAAGCTCCAAGAAGTCCTGCGTCGTCAGGTGAGTGGAGGTCTCGCCGGCCTCTCTAATGCCGATATGTCGACTGTCGTGCTTGCTTATGAGCCTGTATGGGCGATCGGAACTGGAGTGACCGCAACACCAGAGCAGGCTCAGGAAGCACATGCCTTTGTGAGAACGCTCGTTGGAGAGCAGTTCGGGAAGGAAGTAGCGGAGGCAACCCGTATTCAATATGGGGGGAGTGTGAAGCCTTCAAATTCCGCAGACCTGATGGCCCGAGAGGATATTGATGGCGCTCTGGTTGGGGGTGCAAGCTTGGAGGCAGAAAGCTTCCGTGATCTTATCGCTAATGCGGTGGCTTAGGTGTTGTCGCCGTTGCATACCGCCCGATGAACGCGGCTGTATTCAGGGATCCTGGCGGAGGCTTATTGGTCGGCAGAGGGCCCTTTGAGAGTCTGTCCGGCCCTCCCGAGAAGGGAGTAGCCTTCTATCGAAACGATTTTTCTCTTTCATGCTCCCGGCCGTGGCATGTTCCTTCCAGAATTGACATCCTGGAAGAGGGTGAATCCCCAGATTTTTTAAGGGAAGAGCATCCTGAAATTGTATGGGAAGAGCCAGAAGTAGAGCCCTTCGCCGAGGTTTTCGCGGAAGTGTCACAGGCAATTCGGAGTGGATCCATTGAAAAGTCAGTGCCAGTTGCTACTGCGACGGGGAGGATTTGTAAGGGAAGTTGCAAAGGGCTGGGGTCAGCGTTAGCTCGAGGGAATGGGCCCCTGCGCCCTTATGGATGGATCGATGGAGATGAGGGAGTAGTGGGGCTCAGTCCTGAGCTTCTTTTCGAGCTCAACGGGGGAGTTCTTCATACCATGGCTCTCGCCGGGACTGCTCGCGTTGAGGAGAGGGAGGCTTTTGGTGCGGACGAAAAAGAAATCAGGGAACATGAATTTGTGGCTCAGACTCTCCTCGCCAAACTATCTGACCTCGGACAGACCACTCGGCACTCCCGAGACATTATGGAGCTGGGGCCGCTGGTGCACTATCACAGTGCCATCGATGTTGAGCTCAGGAAAAAAGAGTCGATAGACCGATTAGTAACCCTGCTTCATCCAACGCCTGCCCTCGGGCCGCTTCCTCGGACCGCCGAGACTCTTGGCGATCTTGTTTCATGGCGCCATCGCCTAGGGTGCCCACGTTGGTTCGGGGCGCCATTCGGGCTGTTCAGGGATGGTATGTTTGAGGTCTTGGTAGGGATTCGGATGATTCGCTGGCAAGGATCGCAGGTAGAGGTGCCCTCGGGATGTGGTGTTATTGAGGAGAGCCGTCTTGTTAATGAGTGGCGCGAGCTTCGTCTGAAGCGTGAGTCTGTTCGTAGTGTTTTTGGCGTTTAATTGGAAGGAGAGGAGAAGTAAGATGGCTTGCGGAGGAATAGGAATGAGAGGCAGGTTTGAAATTTTTAAGTGAATCAATCTGAAGCTTGCAGGAGATTCGTGTGGGCATCTAGGGTGGCAGCGATGAGCGAAGTTTCGGCTCACACGCTGGATGCGTGTCTTAGGCGAGGAGTAAAGGAATTTGTTGTGTGTGCAGGTGCGCGCAACCTTCCTCTGGTTCTATCTGTCATTCGTTGTAAGGGAATCAAGGTTTGGAGCCATTTTGAGGAGCGAAGTGCCGCCTTTTTTGCGCTCGGTCGCATTCGTGACTCCGGG
The DNA here is from genome assembly GCA_002380675.1 of Akkermansiaceae bacterium UBA4145. Classification (GTDB taxonomy): domain Bacteria; phylum Verrucomicrobiota; class Verrucomicrobiia; order Verrucomicrobiales; family Akkermansiaceae; genus Roseibacillus_B. The sequence goes on along the minus strand of DFWB01000120.1, from coordinate 3,774 downwards.
GCTCCTGTGGCAGTTATTACCACCAGTGGTACTGCTGTGGCCGAGCTTATGCCTGCTGTGATCGAGGCTCACTACCAGCAGCGCCCGCTTATCGTCATCACCGGTGACCGCCCCCCAAGATACCGTGCTACTGGAGCTCCCCAGACGATCGAGCAAGTGGGACTCTTTGG
>DFWB01000120.1:0-3306 GCA_002380675.1 Akkermansiaceae bacterium UBA4145 | reverse complement strand
CAGACGATCGAGCAAGTAGGACTCTTTGGTAATTATGTGGAGGGGTGCAGTGACATGAATGGCGAGGGTGTAGTCCCTCTTGAGAATTGGAGTGGCTGGTCTCCCTGGCATCTAAATGTCTGTCTGGAGGAGCGTGCGGAGGTGCCGGTTATTTCGGTGCCCTCGGAGCAAGTCGGCAGAGCTCATAGTCCCCGACCTCCCGTTACGGCACTGGTTAGTTTCCTGGAGCACACCTTTCGGGGGCTTGTCGTTCTGGTTGGAGGCTTAGAAGAAGATGAACGAGAGGAAGTATACCACTTCCTCAAGGCCCTCGGAGCTCCGGTAGTGGCTGACGCCACGAGTGGATTGAGGGAGCACCTTGGGTCGATTGCGCTTACCGACGGAGATGGTATTCTCCTCAGTGCTCTTCCGGGAAAGGTCCTTCGTCTGGGAGATGTTCCGGTTGGTCGTTTTTGGAGAGACCTAGACACCCATCCTGCGATTGAGGTCCTTTCAGTAACCAGGACGGGCTTATCGGGGTTGGCACGTGATTCTGAGGTGATTGCTGGGAGGGTGCATGATGTGCTCAGGGGAATGGGCAAGCCTCCAGCAGTGGGTGACGTCCTTGATCTGCTCTGCAGATCAAACAAGCGGAGAGGAGTTTTAGAGGAATTACTCGAACGTTATCCAGATAGTGAACCCGGGTTGATGCGGGTGCTTTCCTCTCATGTTGCTACTGGTAATAGTCTCTTTCTGGGAAATAGCCTCCCAATTCGTGAGTGGAACCTTTGTGCGCAGACGGTTGTTCCGGTGGAAGACGTGCTAGCGAACCGCGGCGCAAACGGAATTGACGGTCAGCTCTCTACATGGCTTGGGGGCACAGTCGGGCATGACAAGGCCTGGGGGATTTTTGGAGATCTAACTGCTCTATATGATCTAACGGCGCCGGCTTTCCTAGAGCAGGATGATGGGAAAGAAAGGGTTCTGGTTGTCATTAACAACAGGGGCGGCCGGATTTTTGATCGGCTCCCTGACTTCAAAGAGCTTAGCTGCGATGAACATAAACATGTCATAAACAGGCACGATCAGAAATTTGAGTCCTGGGCGGCCATGTGGGGTCTTGACTATCAGCTTGTGACAAGACGCGATCACTTTGACGTGAAGAGCCAAGGTCGACCTATCGTGCTTGAGTTGCAGCCCGATGAGAAACAAACAGTAGAGTTCTGGGAGGCCTGGGATTCATGAAGTTATGGTGCCTCCACGGAGCCGTAGGACTTGCCGCTGACTGGGATGATTTCAAAAAGAGGATGGAGATGAAAGGCCATCAGGTTCATGCCATTGACTTGTGGAGTTATCTCGATGATGCCGACTGTAGCTTTCAGGAATTTGCGGGAAAGCTTTGCGAAGCGGCGCGAAAGGAGTCGGAGCCACCGGTTTTGATCGGCTACTCGATGGGGGGGCGGCTCGCCCTGCATGCCTTGATCGAGGACCCTCTGGTATGGAGTGGGGCAATGTTGATTTCGGTGCATCCGGGTCTCGAAGCCGAGAAAGAAAGAGTTCTACGGATGGGAGCGGATGCTGAGTGGGCCGCGAAGATTCTCACTGGACGGTGGGATAGCTTTTTGAATGAGTGGGAGAGTCAGCCTGTCCTGCAGGGAATATGTAAGGCTCCACTTGCGGATCGAAGTAATCTTCGTGACAGACAGATTGCGGTAGCCAGAGGATTTACCTCGTGGTCATTGGGAAAGCAGCAGAACCTGAGGAATTCCCTAAAGGATATCGATAAACCGGTGGTCTGGCTGGCGGGGAAAAGGGACCAGAAATTCGCGAGTCTGGCAGATTCAGTGTGGTCACAGATGTCCGACAGTTATCTGCTAGGTCCGCTTGATGCGGGACACAGAGTGCCCTGGGAAGCTCCTGAGGAATTTTCTTTTTGTGTAGAACACTTGCTCGACCTGATTAATCGATAGTTGCAGTGGGCGAGGCCTGAGCCATCATTCCAGCGTGAACTGGATCACAGCAGCCGAGTTTGAGGATATTCGTTACGAAAAGAGCGAAGATGGACAGATCGCGAAGATCACGATTAATCGCCCGGAGGTGAGGAATGCTTTCAGGCCATTAACAGTGAAAGAGCTTCTTACTGCTTTTGAGCTATCTCACGAAGATGAAGGTGTTGGGGTGGTCATTCTTTGTGGTGAAGGAGAAAAAGCCTTTTGTTCAGGTGGAGACCAGAAAGTGAGGGGAGATGGCGGTTATGTTGGCGGGGATGGCGTCCCGAGGTTGAACGTTCTGGATCTGCAAAAGAAGATAAGAAGTCTTCCGAAGCCTGTGGTCGCCATGGTTGCTGGTTACGCAATCGGAGGAGGGCATGTGCTACATGTAGTTTGCGATCTTACCATAGCTGCTGATAACGCCCGGTTTGGGCAGACTGGCCCTAAGGTGGGAAGTTTTGACGGCGGACTGGGCTCAAGCTATCTGGCCCGGATCGTGGGGCAGAAGAAGGCCCGCGAAATCTGGTTTTTATGCCGTCAATATGATGCCAACGAGGCACTGGAAATGGGTCTCGTAAATACCGTTGTTCCCTATGAGCGACTGGAGCAGACGACGGTTGAGTGGTGTCGAGATATGCTCAGGCATTCCCCTCTGGCTCTCCGGTGCCTTAAAACAGCTCTTAATGCTGATTGTGATGGGCAGATGGGGCTAGTCGATCTCGCAGGTAACGCGACGTTGCTCTATTATCTGACCGAAGAGGCGAAAGAGGGGAAAAAGGCTTTTCTCGAGAAACGGGAGCCAGATTTTGGGAAGTTCCCTAGATTTCCCTGAAGAGGTGATATGCTGAAGAGCTACTTAATAGCTGCACGACCGAAAACCCTGCCTGCGGCATTTGTCCCGGTCTGGGTAGGCTGCCTTCTTGCTTGGCGCTCTGCTGGGTCCGTGGATTGGTATCTGGCCCTGTGGACTTTCCTTGGTGCCGCAGCTATCCAGATTGCGACCAACTTTTTTAATGATGCGATCGATTATGAAAGAGGAGCAGATACGGAGTATCGTCTAGGTCCTCGACGAGTTACGGCCAGTGGCTTGCTTTCGCAGCGGGCAGTCTACGGTGGAGCGTGTGCATGTCTTATCGCTGCGTGCCTGTGCTCTCTTCCTCTATTGCAATCCCGCGGGTGGATCATAGTCGCCGTAGGCATTCCCTCCCTGTATCTTGCGTATGGTTATACGGGTGGACCTTTCCCTCTTGCGTATCTGGGCTTGGGCGAGGTTTTTGTAATTCTCTTTTTTGGGCTTGTCGCGGTTGGGGGCAGCTATTTTGTCCAGGTAGGGACA
>DFWB01000298.1:1696-7070 GCA_002380675.1 Akkermansiaceae bacterium UBA4145 | reverse complement strand
AGAACTGCCACTGCCGGAGACTTGAAGTGCTCCTTCTCCGCGATATCCGCCATACTTCCCAGCGTCCCTTCAATTGTGCGCTGACGCCCCGTGGTAGCCCAACGGGTTAAAGCCATGGGAATTGCAGGGTCAGCACCATGTTCGATAAGGGCCGAGGTAATCTCCCTGAGACGCGAAACTCCCATAAGGAATACTCTCGTCCCATCGGCCTCGGCCAGCTTGGCGTAATCAAGGCTGGTCTGCTCCTTGGAGGGATCCTCATGACCCGTAAATAACGTCAGTTGAGAACAGTGATCCCGGTGAGTCACAGGAATACCGGCATAGGCAGCGCCTCCAATTGCGGAGGAGATCCCGGGCACGATCTCGAATGGCACCTCCGCCTCCGCCAGTTCTGCCGCCTCCTCTCCCCCGCGTCCGAAGATCATAGGGTCACCTCCTTTCAACCTAACCACAGTCTTGCCCTCCCTTGCTTTCTCAACGATCAGCTCGTTAATACCCCCCTGTGGAATGGCATGATCGGAGGCTCGTTTGCCCGCATAGATCTTCTCGCAGTCTTTGGGCACCATTCGAAGAAACTCAGTACTGCTCAACGCGTCATAGACGAGCACATCAGCCACTGAGAGGCATTCCTTTCCCTTGACCGTGAGCAGCCCGGGATCTCCTGGACCCGCCCCGACAAGATAGCATTTTCCGTTCACTCTCTCCATGATTACGATGATTTTGAATCCTTCATGGCTGCCAGTAATTTGACTGCCAGACCCTCCGGGTCGTCTCCCGCCCCCAAAACCTCTCCGCGAAGAGGAACACTCTCTCCATCCTCAAATACGACTGCCCTGAGCCGAATCTCTCCGAGATCTCCGTCCTCCTCGATCTCTGCAGCGACACCCACAGGGGTTTCGCATCCCGCACCCAGAAGAGCGAGAAAACGGCGCTCTGCATCAACGACGCGCATCGTATTGCCATCATTGATCTCCTTGCACGCATTGAGGGCATTCATGTCCCCAGAGCGAATTTCCAGTCCCACCGCGCCTTGACCCGCCGCCGGCACAAATACTGTCTCGTCGAGCTCCTCCACATAAAGAACCTCTCCTCCACTATCCACCACTCCATCGTGCAGAAGCTCAAGCCTGCACAATCCAGCCTTGGCCAGAAGGAGCCCCTCCAGTTCTTCTGATTCGCGCAACTTACGAATCCTTGTTGGCACGTTTCCCCGAATGTCAACAATCTCGAGATCTGGCCTCATTGATTCCAACAGTCGTCGACGCCGGACGGAACTGGTTGCCACCTTGGCCCCGTGCCGCAAGCCCTCCAGGCCTCCAGATTCTTTTCCAATAAGAACATCCTTCCGGGAAGCACGGGGGAGAATCGCCGCAATTGAGAACTCCTCGTCCAGCAAGCTCGGCATATCCTTCAAGCTGTGCACTGCAATATCAATCTCGCCATTCTGTAAGGATACTTCCAACTCCTTGGTGAACACACCCTTGTCCATATCGGCAGCTCGGGCGACTTCGCTAAGAGGGATATCGGTGCGACGGTCTCCGGTCGTCTTGATGACCCTTCTCTTAATATCGAGATCCGGAAACACAGCCCGCAAGGCACTCTCTGCCATCTCTGCCTGAGCGAGCGCAAGGGCGCTCCCCCGTGTGCCAAGAATGATCGATTTCACTTCCGGAGCCTCCTTCACGATCCAAATAATCCACTCCCAATCAGTTCTTGGTCAATAATCCTCTCACACAACTTAATCTGATCAGCACGCTGCCCCTTACCCTCCATGGCGATTTCCTTCAAAGCGTCAATATCGTACAAGTAGACTTCTTCAATGTCCCCGACTTCTACCTCGATATCCCGCGGCACCGCTATATCGATTGCAAAGAGAGGCCGGTAGCGGCGCTTCCGACGTACCGCCTCAACGTGCTCACGCTTCATTACTGCATGAGGGGCACCAGTCGAAGATATGACAACATCCACCTCCTGCAGAACCTCATGCCATTGATCAAAACGAACCGATTCACCATTGAGCTCATTGGCCAGTTCCTCTGCCCTTTCATACGACCGATTGGTAACGAAAATACTTCGAGCGCCCCTCGAAAGGAGACTCTGGGCTGTCATACGGCTTATTTCTCCTGCCCCGATCACCATCACCTTACTATCTCGCAGATGACCAAATATCTTTTCGGCGAGATCCACCGCCACACTCCCTACCGAGGTCTGGCCCTGCTGAATACTCGTGTTTGTTCGCACCTTTTTCCCAACCCCGAAAGCTTTCTGGAACAGCTGATTCAGCCTCCTGGCCGTAGCTCCCTTCTCCAAGGCCGCCTGGTAGGCCTTCTTCACCTGCCCAAAAATCTCGGTCTCCCCAAGAACCATCGAGTCAATCCCTGAAACGACACGGCAGAGATGCCTAGCAGCCTCCAACTGATGCTTTTCGTAGAGATGCTCCACCCTCAGACGGCTGCCGGCCTGAGACTGCAGAAATTCGCGGAGCTGATCGCTTGCAACCCCGCAATCCACTGCTGCCGCGTAGTATTCAGTTCGATTACAAGTCGACAAAACCACACTTTCTTCGACTCCCTCTACTTCGCATACCCGTCCCGCGTGCTCTCCGAGAAGGCTTTCGGACACAGCAAAAATCTCCCGTATCTCTACGGGAGCAGTCTGGTGATTTAGACCAAGACAGAGAATATCCATTGCTCTAGACGAACGCGAACACAAGAAGAGACAGGATGAAGACGACGATGACGCTGCTTGACAGTCGCCGAGGAGTAATTCCGCGCCAGAAATACATGAAGACCACTCCAAGATAGGCCAACCAAGTAGCGATTGCGGCAATGAGATGCGAACCAAGCGCATTGTCTCGTTCCATCAGAAAGGCAGAGACAATTCCAATTGTAAGGATTCCAGCCCCTATCGAGGTGAGCCGAACGATTGAATCAAGGAGCGATCGAGCGGGGGGTAACTTCCGAAAGAGGGATGAGCCCAGCTGTTGATCCTTAAGCTTCTTGTTTAGAACGAGAAACATGAGGGCGGCGATCGCCGCCAGCGCGAAAGCCCCGTAGGACAATACGGAAAATGCGGCATGAGCCTCACCCCAGGGGTCAACCTCAACAACTGCCACAGGGTCAGGGTCCATTACTCCCGGCAAAACTGCGACCACCTGAAAAATGGCAACAACAGGTGCGGTAAAAAGGCCCAGAAGGGAAAGCCGATATGCAGGGCCCACCACCAGATAGAAGAGGACTAGTGCCCATGCCAGAAACGCGAGTATTTCTCCGTAATCTCCCAGCGGGCACTTGCCTCGCAGCTCTCCGCGAATACCAAGAACTCCCATCTGACACATGAATGCGAGAACCATACAGGAAAGCGTCCCAATATTTCGCCCCCCGGGCCGAAAAGCAGTCGTCCCCCATACCCCGCCAATTACGACAAGCAGAGTCGCCACAACCAAAAGCCATTGAACCATAGCTTGTCCATGCTCTCCGCCATCCCTTGATGCAAGCGAAAGTTCATGTCTTCAGGGCAATTTGTACAATGTTGCGAGACCTCACGATCGTCTTCGTGCAGGACATTCGGCATCCTGCCAGCGATACCAAGGACCACGATAAAATCCCTCAAGATAAGCAGTGTCTATTCGAATTACCCCAGCAGAACACTCCTCAAGGCAGGGAATTATACTATCCCAATCGTCTGCGAGCAGATAGGCAATCGTATGGATAAGTCCGCCCACCTCCGCGCAGCAATTCGTGATGTCCACGACTTTCCCAAGCCCGGGATCGTCTTCAAGGACATTACCCCGATTCTCGGCGACAATGAGCTCTTTCAGGACTCCATAAACTTACTGGCCGAGACGGCGGGTGACAAAACGATAGACAAGGTCGTTGGCATTGATGCCCGGGGCTTCATTTTCGCTGCAGCGGTTGCTGATCGTCTGAACGCAGGATTCGTCCCGATTCGGAAAAAGGGAAAACTTCCATCAACGACTCGAGAAGCTGCATACGAACTGGAATACGGCGAGGCGATCGTAGAAATTCACGAAGATGCAATTAACGCTGGAGAGAACATTCTTCTAATTGATGACCTCCTTGCTACCGGTGGGACCGCAGAAGCAGCTCTCAAGCTGCTGGATGGACTGGGGGCCAATATCATCAGTGTGTCATTTCTCATTGAGCTTACGTTTCTCGGAGGCCGCAGCAAACTGGGCACGAGATCTGTCACCTCATTAATCTCTTACTAGGAACTTGTTGAGGCACAAAGTAACCAACGATCATACTCCCCATTCCTACTTACTCGCTTAACTACACAGGAATCAACGGCAGGACACATGTCAGCTCATCGCAGGCAAAATACACTTTCCTACTTAGAATTTTCACGATAGCCCCGGAGGAGCAACCGCGCTAGCGTCAGGAGTGCACCGATTCTTTTCCTTTCTCCTCTGGCTTATCTCTGCCGTGGTCCTTGCCGCCGAGCAAGGTGCAACGCCCAGCCGGGATGCCCTCCTTGACGCTCCGGATAGTAAAAAGCCACAAACCACTGCAAAAGAAGCCAGGCCTCAGTCGGTAGAGCAGCTTGCCAAACTCTCCCGCCGCTCTGCAGTGGTCATCCGCCACGGAGGTCGATCCGGAGGTGAAGGCGGGACTGGAAGTGGCTTTGTGATCTCAGAGAATGGGCTCGTTGCGACCTGCGCGCACGTCATCGGCGAATCGAGGCCCCTGACGGTTCATTTCGATGACGGATCAGAGCACCAGGTCACCGCCATCCACGCTTGGGATGCAAAACTGGATTTAGCCATCCTCCAGATCGACCTCGGCGGTAAGATCGTGCAACCTCTCAAACTTGCACCTGCAGACGCTATCTCGCAGGGCTCAGAGATTATTGCGATAGGTGCTCCTCTCGGCCTTGAGTTTAGTGTCGTAAAAGGTGTCATTTCCGCTCTCCGCGACTTTGATGGGCGCGCACTTCTTCAAGTCGCCATACCCGTTGAGCCAGGAAATAGCGGAGGCCCCCTCCTCGACCGGCAAGGTAGCGTTCATGGCCTGCTCACCATGAAATCAGCGGTGACAGATAACTTGGGCTTTGCCGTCCCTGTAGGGGCCCTCCACCGGTTATTAGCCAACCCTAACTCCGTCCCCATGGAGAAATGGCTTACGATCGGCAGCCTCGACCCCAAGCGCTGGCAGATCCTCATGGGCGCGAACTGGAAACAGCGCGCGGGAAGAATCACCGTGAGCAGTCCGGGTGATGGGTTTGGCGGTCGCAGCCTCTGCCTATCACAGCTCGAAGCCCCAGGCCTCCCTTACGAAATATCTGTCGAGACAAAGCTTGATGACGAGTCCGGCGCGGCAGGACTCGTCTTCGAATCAGACGGAGGAACCCGCCA